>JBIJCD010000245.1:0-5812 GCA_044344895.1 Pirellulales bacterium
CTCCGCGTCACGTTTCTCGGCGGCGACGCAGGACCGCCTCCACCGCAGAGCCCGGCTCAACGGCGAGCGCTCGCTCGCTCACTGCGGTTGGCCCAGCCCATTTTCGACGAGGCTTTCGCGTGCCAGGCCCGCTCCATGCAGCTCGAGCCCCTTCCCGACGGTGTGATGCGCGTGCACTACGAGATCGACGGATTCACACACCAGCGAAAGACGCTCCCGCTGGCGCACGGTGCGGCGCTCACGGCGGCCCTGAAGACACTGGCCGGCACGCCGGCGGGCGCAGCCCTGCGACCCGACGACGGAACATTCACGGTCGCCCGTGACGCGGAGCAACTGGACTTCGGGGTGACCACGCATCTCCTCGCTTTCGGCGAGCAGGTGACATTGATCGCCCGCGGTGAACCGCTCGCCGGCGGCCTGCACCGAGAGGGGCTCGCCGCCATCGGCATCCCGTGGCGGGCCTGCGAGTCGTTGCGGGCCGTACTGAAACAGCGCAGCGGCATGCTGCTGCTCGCCGCGCCGCCGCAGTGCGGGCGAACGACCACCGGCTACGCGCTGCTCGGTGAAGTCAGCCCCGTGGACCGAACCGTCGCCACGATCGAGGAACGGATCGACGAGCATCTCCAATGCGCCATCCAGTCGCCCGTGGACGCCGATGCCGGCCGGCCATTCGCCACGGTGCTTCGCGCGGTGCTCAACCGGAATCCGGACATCGTCTTCATCGATGAAGTCCGGGACCGCGAGACGGCTCAGGTGGCTGTTCAGGCGGCGGCGAATCGGCTGGTGATCGCGACGATTCGAGCCGACGATGCAGCGTCGTCTTTCCTTCGCCTGCTCAGCCTGGGAGTCGACCCGCACTTCGTGCAAGAAACCGCCACTGCCGCCCTCGCTCTGCGGCTGGCCCGCAAGCTGTGCAACGCCTGCAAGAAACCACGCACGCCGCCGCCGGAATTTCGGCAGAAACTGCGTTCTCCGGCGAGACGCGACCTGCTGATCTACAAGCGGAACGGCTGCGACGCCTGCCACCGCATCGGGTACAGCGGCCGGATCCCGATCACCGAGTTTTTGCTCGTCGACGACCGGGTGCGGGATCTGATTCGCAGTCGCGCCACGTCCCGTCGGATCCGCATGCACGCACGCCGCGCCGGCATGCAGACGTTGCGTGAATCGGCGATCGCCCTCGTCCACGACGGCGTCACGAGCATCAGGGAAGTCGTTCGGGTCGTACCGTGACCGCGGATCACGATCCAAGGCTCATCCAGCAACATCACCGCCGAGATGGTGACCGCAGATGACTCCGCCCATGTTTGCCGTGTCGCCCCTGACCTACGACTTGTTCATCGCGCTGATCGTCCTCGGCAGCATCGTCGTCGGCTCCCAGGTCGGGCTGTTTCGATCGACTGTCGCGGCCCTGACGGCCGTCACGGCACTTTTCGCACCGCTGGCGGTCGCCGATCCGCTGGCTCGCTGGCTCGTGCGCATGGACGGGCCGCCACGGGACTCAGCCGTGATTGCGTTTCTGGTGTTGCTCGTCGCCAGCGCTTTCGGCCTCCGGTGGCTCACCAGCAGATGGATCCGCAAGGGCTCGATGCGACTGGACACCCTGACCGAACTTCTCGGTGGCAGTTTCATCGGTGCGGTCGCCGGTACGGCGACCGCCGGTGCCGCCCTGGTGATCGCCTCGATCGTGCCATTTCCCCGGTCGCTGTGGCCCGATCCCGCAACCATGCGTTTTGACGCGGGCGGCGTGATGCTCGACGCGTTCGTCCGCAGCCTCGAACATGAAGGACAGTCGAGGGCGATCATGCTTCAGGGCGAACCGCTGGCCGAAATCCGCGGCGCCGGAAGGCTTCCGGGCAGGCCCGGCGACGCCCCGCTGCCGGCCGGCACGTGCCTTGCCAGCGAGCCCTTCGTGGATGCGAACGGGAATCGCAGCCGCGACGACGGGGAACGGTATCTCGACACCGACGGCAACAAGATCTTCAGTCCGCGGCTGATCTTCACCGACACCAACGCAAATGGGCGGCGTGATATCGGCCTGATCGAACGCTATCGGCTGGGCGACTGGCATGTGGTGATGCAGGCGGACAGCGACGGGGCCGGCGAACGCGGTCCGGCGGCAGGGCAGGAGGCTGCCGTCGATACCCCGGAATGATGACGCAGCCGCGCCAGCCGCCTTTGATGCCGGCCGCGGTCGCCGATACATTCCGGGGCCTACCGGCTCCGTCCGGACACGGCCCGGTTCGCCCGCCCCCCCCCAAGGATTCAACCACGTCATGCCGCTGCTCGTCGTCGGAAGCGTCGCCCTGGATTGCATCGAGACCCCGACGGAGAAGCGCGACGACGTGCTCGGCGGGTCGGCGGTGTTTTTCTCCTACGCGGCGAGCTTTTTCTCGCCGGTGCGGATCATCGGGGCCGTGGGAGAGGATTGGCCTCGGCAGCACACCGGGCTGCTCGAGACCCGCGGCATCGACACCACCGGCCTCCAGACCATCCCGGGCGGCCGCACGTTCCGCTGGCGGGGCCGCTACCTGCCCAACATGAACGACCGCGAAACCCTGGAAGTGCACCTCAACGTGCTCGGGGAGTTCCAGCCGAAACTGGGCGCCGCACACCGCGATTGCCGGTTTCTCTTCCTGGGCAACGCGTCGCCGACGGTGCAGCTCGGCGTGCTCGACCAAGCCACCGCCGCGGAGCTCACGGTCGCCGACACGATGGACCTGTGGATCAACATCCAGCGAGACGAACTGGGTCAGCTGCTGCGGCGGATCGACGGGCTGGTGCTCAACGATTCCGAGGCCAAGCTGCTCGCGGAGGACGAAAACCTCGTCCGGGCCGGCCGGGCGGTGCTGGCGATGGGACCGAA
The DNA here is from genome assembly GCA_044344895.1 of Pirellulales bacterium. Taxonomy (GTDB): domain Bacteria; phylum Planctomycetota; class Planctomycetia; order Pirellulales; family UBA1268; genus CAMCQY01. The sequence goes on from JBIJCD010000245.1 coordinate 2,867, forward strand.
ATTCGTGGTGATCAAGAAGGGTGAGCATGGGGCGATGTTCTTCAGCGAGCACGAGATGTACGTCATGCCCGCCTATCCCACTCCCACCGTGGTCGATCCCACGGGAGCCGGCGACAGCTTCGCCGGCGGGATGATGGGGCACCTTGCGGCACTCGGGCGATTCGACGCTCAGGCGCTGAAACAGGCACTGGCCTACGGCGTCGTCACGGCCAGCTTCACCGTCGAGGACTTCAGCCTCGACCGGCTGGCTTCGATCGGCCGCCACGACCTCGATCGCCGCCTGACCGAATACCGGCAGATGCTCAATTTCTGACAGGCACGCACCGCGGCATCGGCCGGGAAGGCCGACTGTACGGCGCAAAATGACACGACACGGGTTTCGGACACGGCCGCCGCGCCGGCACACCCGGCCGGGAACGACCTGAACGGCCGTCCAGAAAACACTCTTGCCCGCCGCCGCCCAGGCCGATAGTATACCCGCGTTCAGTATTCGTTTCCGCGGCGACTCGCTCGATTCATGGTGGCGATGCAACCACCCCGACGACGTGCTGGGAAACACGGGAGGCAGTCGCCATGGTCATGGCAGCAGGAGTCAACGGACGGATGGCAAAGGCAGCAAAAACTGATGCAGGCAAGGCGGAGGCGGGCAAAGCCTCGTCGGGACAGGCGGGCCGCAGCGGCGGCAAGGGGAGGACGGCTGGACCGTCGGCGTCGTTCCTCGACGGCAACCCCCTGCTGCGAAACACGCTCGCCCAGATCGAAAAGGAATTCGGTGAAGGATCGATCATGCCTCTGGGCAGCGAGGCCCAGGCGCCGATCGACGGCATCTCGAGCGGCAGCCTCTCGGTCGACCTTGCGCTCGGCGGCAAGGGATTTCCGCGGGGACGCATCATCGAGGTCTTCGGGCCGGAATCAAGCGGCAAGACGACGCTCGCACTCCATGCGGTGGCGGCGGCTCAGCGGGCCGGCGGCATCGCCGCGTTCATCGACGCGGAGCACGCGCTCGACCCCAGTTGGGCCAAGAAGCTGGGCATCTCGCTGGAGAGCCTGCTCGTGAGCCAGCCCACCAGCGGCGAGGAGGCAATGCAGATCGCCGAGCTGCTGATCAAGTCGAACGCGGTCGACATCATCGTGGTCGACTCGGTCGCGGCTCTCGTGCCCCAGAAGGAACTCGACGGTGAGATCGGCGACTCGTTCGTGGGGCTGCAGGCCCGGCTCATGAGCCAGGCGATGCGGAAGCTCACCGGAGCGATCGCCAAGAGCAAGACAACCGTGATCTTCATCAACCAGATCCGGGAAAAGATCGGGGTGATGTTCGGAAGCCCCGAGACGACCCCCGGCGGCCGGGCGCTCAAGTTCTATTCCTCGTGCCGCATCGATGTCAGGCGAATCGGCACGCTCAAGGACGGCGAGGACGTCGTGGGGCAGCGAGTGAAAGTGAAGGTGGTGAAGAACAAGGTGGCGCCGCCGTTCCGCGTCGCCGAGTTCGACATGATGCACGCCGACGGCATCAGCGTAGAGGGCGACATCCTCGACCTCGCGATCCTGGCCAAGCTGGTCGACAAGACGGGCACCTGGCTGCGGTACGGCGAGGTGCACCTGGGGCAGGGGAGGGAAAAGGCCCGCCTCTTCCTCAAGGAAAACCCGGAGGTAGCGAAGGAACTTCGCGAGAAGATCCTCGCCGCCAAGGACGCCGTCATCGCTGTGGCGAGCGACTCCTCCGGCGGCGAATAACGCCCGCTCGTTGCAGATGAATTCCCCCCTCCGCCCGCGGACGGCCGACCCAAGCGGCTGCTCGCGGGCGGTTCTGTTTCGCCGCACGCTGCGGCGCCACCGCACCGCAAAAACGACCGTCGCCTGCGGCGCAGGCCGGCGTGTATAGTGTCCCGCCCTGCCATGCACCCGCACCGATCGAGGGTGCTCCGCCCTTTCACCTGCCGATGTTCCTTTTCCGGGAGCCGCTGTCGACATGAAGGCCGATGAACTTCGCGAAGCCTACCTGGTGTTCTTCCAATCGAAGGGCTGCGTCCGCCGGCCCAGCGACGTGCTCGTGCCCCGCTGGGATCCCTCGGTGCTGTTCACGCCCGCCGGCATGAACCAGTTCAAGGACCACTTCCTCGGCAAGTGCAAGCTGGACTTCACCCGGGCCACGACCTGCCAGAAGTGCCTGCGGACGGGCGACATCGACAACGTCGGGCGGACGCCGCGGCATCACACCTTCTTCGAGATGCTCGGCAACTTCAGCTTCGGCGACTACTTCAAGCGGGAGGCGATTCTCTGGGCGTGGGAGTTCCTCACGAGCCGCGATTGGCTCCGCATCCCGCCGGAAAAACTCTCCATCACGGTCTATCACGACGACACCGAGGCCTACGCAATCTGGGCCGACGAGGTGGGCGTGCCCGGCGGCCGGATCACGCGCATGGGCGAGGACGACAATTTCTGGCCCGCCGGCGCGCCGACGCAGGGGCCCGACGGCGTCTGCGGCCCGTGCAGCGAGATCTTCTTCCGCATGCCCGACGGCAGCGACGTGGAGATCTGGAACCTGGTGTTCACGCAGTTCAACCGGGTCGGCCCGCCGCCCGACAATCTGCGGCCGCTTCCCAGCCGCAACATCGACACGGGCATGGGCCTGGAGCGGACCTGCGCCATGCTGCAGGGGGTCGACAGTAACTTTCACATCGACATCCTCCGCCCGCTTGTCGAAGCGGTGGCCGAGGTCTGCAGCCGCCGGTACGTGGCAGCCGATGACGACGGCCGGCGGATGCGCCGGATCGCCGACCACGTGCGGGCCTGTACCTTCGCGATCCACGAAAACGTCCTGCCTGGCAACAACGAGGAGAAGTACGTCGTCAAGCGGCTGCTCCGCCGCGCTGTCCTCGACGGCCGGCAGATGGGCATGCGGGAGCCCTTCCTGCACCGGCTGCCGGGCACCGTGGCCGACATGAT
>JBIJCD010000246.1:0-5809 GCA_044344895.1 Pirellulales bacterium
CGGCACTGACCGGATCCCAGATGCAGACGGTCCGATCCGCCGCGGCCGTCGCCAGCCGCGACGCATCCGCCGAAAACGCCACCGCCCAGATCCCCGCGGAATGCCCCTCCAAGGATCGCGATTCGACCCAGCTGCCGGAGTCATTCCGAGACCAGATGCGGGCCGTGCCATCCTCAGACCCGGTCGCGATCCGCTCGCCCACCGCGGCCGCCGCCACGCTCGTGACGCGGTCGGTGTGGCCGCGGAGCACGGCCAGCGATTCATCGACCGCCCCTGAATCATCGAGGATCGCCGACAGCACGCTGAGTTCGATCGGCAGCGGCCCGCCCGGCGATGCTGCCCGTGCTTCCGCCACGAGGCTGCGAGCGAGCGCGGTATTGCCGCGGTCACGGGCCTCCGCCGCCTGCCGCAGTTTCGCATACGACTCTTCGACGCCGGCCCGCGCGATATGCTCCGCCGCCGCACGGCCGTGCCGCTCCGCGGCGATCTCTTGCCGCCAGGCCCGCAGCGACGCCAGGCCCGCCGCCGCCAGAGCGATGCCCACCACGGCCAGCACCGCCGCCGCCGTCGCCGCGGTCACCCACTTCCTCCGCAGCCAGCGCCGTACGCGGTCGAGGCCGCGTAGCGGCCGCGCCAGCACCGGCTCGCCGGCGAGCCATCGGTCCAGGTCGGCGCCGAGTTCGTCCGCCGATCCATAGCGATCGCCGGGGCGTTTCTGCAGGCATCGCTCGCAGATCGCCGCCAAGGTGCCGGGCTCGGCATCGGCCTCCGCCGCTGCGGCGACGACCTGGCGGAGACGAGGCTCCACTCGCACATCCTGCTCCCGGATGATCCGTGCCGCCGCCGCGAGCGACTTGCCGCGGAGATCGTAGGGCAGGTCACCGGCCAGGAGCTCGTGGAGGACGAGCCCGAGTGAGTAGACGTCGGTTCTGGGATCGATTGCGGACGCATCGCCGTCGAACTGCTCGGGGCTCATGTAGCGAAGCGTGCCGACGATCCCACCGTGATCGCCGTGCAGCGTGGTCAGGGCGAGATCGGCGTCGGTGCAGCGGGCGACGCCGAAATCGATCACCTTCGGCTCGCCGTCCCGCCCCACGAGGATGTTGCCCGGCTTGAGGTCGCGGTGTACGACACCCAGCCGATGACCATAGGCCACGGCGGCGACAGCCTGGCGAAACAGCACCACTCTCTGCCGCATGGACGGTACCCGGTCGCAAACGTACCGGTCGATCGGCAGCGCCTCCTCGACCAGTTCCAGCACGAAGTACGGCACCGCCGCAGCCCCGCACGAAAACGTGCCGAGCATGTGCACCTGCGCGATATGCCGGTGCTTCAGCCTCGCCAGTAGCTGCGCTTCCTGCGCAAAACGCTTCACGTGCGCGGCCGACGTCAGTCCATCCCGCAGCACCTTCACCGCCACGGGCCGGGCGGGCGAACGCTGCCGCCCCTCGTAGACCCGTCCCATGCCGCCTTCCGCCAGCAGGCGAATGACCGTGACGTCTCCTAGGTCGGTCCCCGGCGTGAGTTCGACGACGCCACCCGCCTCGAAGCCAAAAGACTCGGAGAGACCGGTCAGCGACGAGTGGTCCCATGCGGCGGAACCATCGGCACTACTGAAGCGGTCAGGCGGACGATTCGTCGGATCGACCATGCGATGCGGCACCGCGAAATCGCGACAGGCTTCCACATCAGTTTATACCGTCTCCGAGTCGCTTCTCATGCTCGATCGGCCGGGAGCTCGGCGTCTGCACGCTGACCCCGCCCGGTTTTGATGCCGTCCGGCCCAGCGCCAGTCGTCCGAGCGTCGACCGCGACCGGCGAGTGGACGACCGGCCCGCGACAGCCCGGCGGAGCAGCGCCTCCCGGGCGACGATGATGAGCCGCACCCGACGCTGCCGCTCGACCGTGGGCACATTCACATCGCCGCCACGCCATCGCCGCAGCTGCACGTAGGCCGCGGAAATGATCTGCACGGGGTCGGACTCATGGGGCGTTAGCCTGAGGATCCTGTGATACGTCATTTGCCTGCTCTCCTTACCGTTGGCCCGCGCACGTAAACGCCGTTCCAGGTGGCTTCGCGAACACGACCACGCCGCGCGTCGCAATGCACGCGGCCGGCGGCGAGCCCGGCCGAGCGACCGGCCGACAGGCTGCCGCGACGAGGTCGATTGCGTGCGATCTCCGGATTCACCGGTTTCCGGCATACGGGGTGTCATCCAATTCGGACCCGAAATCTCGATCGCAACCAGGTGGAAAAGCACCGGCAGGCATCCTGCGCGGCGGCCCCGAAGACAAGCCCGACACTCGGCCCTGCTAGCTATGGCGAGAGCGATGCCCGTCAGGGGCAACGCGGTTCCAGAACCCCAGAAATCCAGCGATTGCGGCCGCATCGCGGACATGCCCTCGCTGCCTGCGGCCGCTGGAGCCGATGGCCACGGCCGCCCCCGTGCCGCGGTCGGGGGCGGTCCGGGGATTGCCTCCGGCACGCGAACATTGCACCATGCGTAGTCGGAAGGATGGCCGTGCCCGCCACGGCTCCACGACGCCGGTCGCTTTGCCGACATGCATCAGCTGCAGGCAGTGCGGATGGACACCTCAGAGCACGAATCCCGCGAGCTTGCCGGCTGCCTCGAGCAGCTCGCTGCAGGTGACCTCAAGGCTCGCGACCGCATCATCGAGCTGTGCAGCGACCGGCTGCGCCGGCTCGCCCACCGCATGCTCGGCCGCTACCCCGGCGTCCGCCGCTGGGAGGACACGGACGACGTCTTCCAAAACGCAGCCATGCGGCTGCACCGCGCGCTCGGCGCCATGCAGTTCGACTCCCCCCGTTCGGTGATGGCCCTGGCGGCCACACAGCTCCACCGCGAGCTGATCGACCTGGCTCGCCGGCACGCCGGGCCCGCGTCGTACGCGGCCAACCACGGCACCAACGTCATGCCGCGAAAGTCCGCCGACGCCACGGCCGCCCACTTCGTCGACCACAGCCCCGCCGAGGACGCGAGTCTCGACCGCTGGACGCTCTTCCACGAGGCGATCGCCGGCCTGCCCGACGACGACCGCGAGGTATTTCATCTCGTCTGGTATCTGGGCGCCGACCAGAAGACGATCGCGAAGCACGTCGGCTGCTCCGAGCGCACCGTCAAATCCCGCTGGCGCGCGGCCCGCGAGGCGATCCGAGTTGCCCTCGACGACGAACCTCCGGGCGGTTGAGCGTGCCCGACCAGGGGTCGGCTTGTGCTGGCAGCCGCTCTCGGCCTGTCGTAGCACCGCATCCGGCCACGACGGGCGAACTCGCGCACGCAGCCGATCGCATCAGTCCCGCGGCCCGGAGCCCCTTCCCTGCAGCTGCCACAGCTCGTCGAAGAACCCCTCCGCCAGGATCGTGCCCGGGAGCTGGGTGCCACGGCCGGCCACCACGCTCACCAGCGCCCAGTCGGGCAGCATCGGAATCTGGCGGGCGTTGTTGAGATAGGCGTAGTCACGAAACGTGAAGCCGCTGTTGAGCACGACGTAGCGATCAGGGTTGAGCGGATTCGGATACACGAGCAGCGGGAGGCTCTCGGCTGCCGCCGCCCGCGCGTCGCCGATGCTCCACTGGCCTTCGCCACGGCGGACGGGCAGCTGCGGCAGCAGCCGCGCGATGAGCGGGTTCGACTCGGGCGTGCCGAACAGCACGAGGTGCCGCGCGGCGATGTCGTCGGGCGACACCTCGGCCGCGGACCGCTCCACCACGTCGCCACGGAAGTGCCGCCGCCACTCCCGCTTCGCCCGCGCGTATTCCTCGGCAACCCATCGATCGGCGGCGGAGGCCGACTCCCGGCCCGGCTCCGGACCGACGAAGACGAACGCATCCATGAACGCGTCGTCGATCGGTCCCTGCAGCCCGGGCCGCTTCCGCAGCGGCCGCTGCCCGGCCACTGCGGTGTCCGCGAGCCGCCAGCGCCCGCCCGACCGGGCCAACGCCGCCCGCCAGCCCGGCCCGGACCGCGGCGGCACCGACACGGTCGCCCCGTCGATCAGCACCTCGACCGGCTGGCCGCTTTCGACCGGCCCTCCCGCCGGGATGTCGACCTCGACGGCCGTGACGTTCTGAGTGGTCAGTTCGAGCGACCGCGGCGAGCGGATGGCCGCCTGCACCCGCGCCTCCCGCCAGTGCTCGCCAAGACCGGTGATCGTGAGCCACGATCGCGTCGGGTATCGGAGCGTGTAGGTCGTGAAGTCGACCTGCCGCGGCACGGCCGCCCGGCCCTGCTCGGCCTGCCGTGCGAGAAACGCCTCGACCTCGGCCTTCGCGTCGGGATGGATCTTGTGGGCCGTCTGCGGCCCGATCACGTGCGGGATCTCGAAGCCGCGTGCACGACAGGCCGCAACCATCGTGTCGGACGCCTGCTTCTGCACGTCGAGCTCGCCGCTGTAGGCGATCGTGGGAAGCGTCCGCAGGTTGTTGGCCCAGTCGGGACAGTCGTACCAGTGGAGCAGTCGCGACTGCCCGGCAGTCGGCCGAAACTCCTCCTGCTGAAACACCCGGAGAAACTCCGTCGTTTCGCTGAACCCCGCGCCCGGCGTCGCAGCCATCCACAGGCCTGGGTGGTGGACGGCGAGCTGCCAGCAGCCGGCGCCGCCCATCGAGAACCCGCGGATCACGATCCGCCGCTCGTCGACCGCGAACCGCCGCTGCACGTGCGCGATGGCCTCGAGCACGTCGACCTCGCCGGCGAATTTGAAGGCATTGGAATAGCGGCCGTAGGGATGGAGCACGATCGTGTCGGGCGGCGCGACCTCGCCGGCAACCTTCAGCCGCTGCGTGAGAAACGCGACCTCGCTCATCTTCTCGCCGCGGCCGTGCAGCCAGACGTCGAGCCGCCGGGGCCTGCCGTCGGCCGCATCGCCGCCCGCCGGCAGGACGAGGCCGTAGGGCTGGATCGAGCCGTCAATTCGCGAGCAGAAGCCGCCCACGGCGAGCGCGGGCGGCACGGTGGCGGGCTGTGACCCGGCCGGCTGCGGCGGAGCGGCTGTCAGCAGGGCCGCTCCCCGGCTCCCTGCGGCGAGCAGCCCCAGCCGCTCGCGGCCCCGCTCCAGCAGCTGCTCCGCCTGCGCGACCTCCTGCGGCGAATAGAGGAAGCGGTCCTCCACCGCCAGCCGCACGGCACGGGCGAAGACGAGCACCTCGGCCCGATCGGCTGCGTCGGCCGTCGCCACCGCCTCGACGTCGCGCCGGAGTGATTCGGCGGCCGCGAGCAGCCGCTGCCGGACCTCGGGTTCGAGCTCGATGCCCACCGGCGGGATGGGCCGCACGCTCTCGGGCAGGTTGTCAGCCGGCCCGTCGGCGGCCGCCGGCAGCGCACCGAGAACCGCCAGCAGGAACACCGCCACACCGCCCCGTCGCATCAGCATCGCAGCCTCCACGGTCGTCTGGCGCCGATCACCGGGAACGGCATGCCTACTCGCCACTCTCCGCGCGCGATCTCCCTGGCCGGCCAGCAGCGGCTCACCACTCGCCACCGCGGCGGAACTCGCTCGTCGCGGCCTCGCGAAACCGCTGCGACGCCGCGTTGAGCCCGGACACGATCTCCGCGGCCGTCTTGCCGCTCGTGCCGCGGGCGGCCTCGATCACCGTGCGGCACTCGTTGGCGTCCATGAACGAGGCGGCGGCCAGCAGCCGCTCCTCGTCCTCCGGCGGAATGGCGAGGAACCCATGCTTGTCGGCGTGCACGAGCTGGCCCGGCCGGACCTCGCGGCCGAACACGGTCACCGGCACGTCCCACCGCACCGGCACGACGTTGGCGTGGCTCACGCACAGTCGTCGGGC
>JBIJCD010000249.1:0-5728 GCA_044344895.1 Pirellulales bacterium
CGGATGGGCGACCACCCAGGGGATACCCAACTGGCCGGCCCGCTCGATCTCCGTGACGAGGGCCGCGATCGATTTCTGCCGCAGCGTGGGATCGGCCGCCGCCGGATTGATGAGGTAGGAATCGTGGGCCACCACCAGCGTCAGCCCGGCCTCGGCGACGGCCCGTCGGAAGGCCGCGGCATCGCCGGGATCGATCGGCGCGACGTCCCAGCGGTTGATGTTCCGCGTGAAGATCTGCAGGCACTGGCAGCCCGTCTCGACCGCGCGGTCGACGGCGCGGCTCAGGCCGCCGGCGATCGATTGATGGGCGCCGAGCGTCGGGGTCGAGCGGTGCGCCTTGGCCGGGGGACGAAGGCCGCGCGGTCCGGGCCGCCGCCGACGTGCCGCGCCCGACGCGGTCGCGCGGCGGCTCTTCGCGGCCGGCTTCTTGGTTTCTGATCGCGGAGATTCGGCCTTCATGATGCGGAGCCGCCTGCGCGGCCGTGTCTCGCTTTCTCGAACCAGATCGGGTGCACCTGCGGTCGCGCCGCCGTGCCGCCAGCGACGGGAGCTGTCGCGCCGCCGTGGCCCCGACTCCCAGGCCGTCGATTTTGACGCCCCGAGGCCGGGACGTACACTGCTGGTGTGGCGGAACGAGCCGTGACCACATCGCGGCCACCGCGCCACCCTTCAAAACAGGGCAGCGCCGCATGGGACAGCTCGGGTCGATCATCGCCATCGTGGCAGCCGGCCTCATCGGCGGGATGGCCGCGGCGTTCCTGCTGCGGCCCATCCGGGCGGTGCGGCGATCGGAGAAGCTGGCCCGCGCCCAGCGCGACTTTCATCGGCAGCGCGAGCAGTTGGAGGCGAAGTTCATCGACCGGGCTGCGGCCGGCGGCAAGCCGCGGGGGCTGCGCTGGGCGGACGTCGTGTTCGACGACGACGTCATCTATGCCCGTGACCGGAAGAGCCGCAAGCTGAAGGCGCTCGTGGCGGTCGAGGTCAGTTTCGAGGCGGTGGAGGGAGGAGGCATGGAGGATGTGGAGGCGGTGTCGAACGTCCGGGCCGCCACCGCTGAGTTCCTGTTCGACGGCAGCCGTTGGTGCACCGACGGACGGGTCTATTTCAACCTGGCCCCCTCAGCCACCGTGAAATACCTCAGTGCCGATCTCGAGCTCGTGGCCGAAGAGCACGCGGCCGAGCGGCCCTGAGCCGGGGCTCCGCGGCACGCTCGTCGCGACGGGCGGAGACGGCGGCCGGAAGCCGGTGGGCGGGGCGATCTGCGGCGAGTCTGCGGCTCGTGTGGCGGGTTCCATGCAGGCGGGCGGCGTGCGTCGATATTCGTTGGCGTGCGACACCGTGCCGGCTGGATCGTGATCGCGGGCTTGTGGGTGGCCTCTGCGGGGGGCGGGGCTCTCGGTGCGCCCCTCGGCACGGGCCCGCTCGGCGGCCAAACCGACGTTCCGCCGGAGCAGGTCGCGCAGGGGCATCTGCGGCGGGCTTGCGACCTCGTCGCCACGTCGGTCGACCTCGAAAAGAAGTGCGACGTGCATGCCGTTGACGGCTTCTACGCCGCCTGCGAGGAGGCGTGGAACGCCGTGTGGATCTGCCCCGGGTCGTACGAGATCCTCTGCGAGGCCTCCGGCGTGTACGCCGAGGCGCTGCAGGGGCTGCTCGAGTCGGCCTGCCGGCACGGGCGGGTCAACGGCGACGGCCTTTGGGTGGGGCCAAAATGGAGGCCGGTTTGCGTGCCCATCGAGGTGCGCGGGCTGTTCGTGGGAGAGCACGGCATCGAATCGATCGAGGCGGCCTGCCGTCCGGCCGACGGCCGCATCACGCGGCGGCACGTGCGCGGTGGATTCGGCCTGCCGGTGGCGGTGCGACTGGCGGCCGGCCCGCCGGGCAGCGTGGCTCGCGATTTCGCGCCGCCGCGGCAGTCGATCGCTGCCACCGCGGTGCTGCGGTTCAAGATGCCAGGCGGCGAGAACAGGCTGCAGAAGTTTTCGGGCACGCTGGCCCGGGATCACGCTCCCGCGATCCTCGACCTTGCCAATCCCATCGAGATCGCCGCGGTGAACATCGGTTGTGCGAAGCCGATGCTCGCCGCCGACCTTACGTCTCCCATGCTCGACATGCTCGCGTGCATGCCGAAGGCGGGGGCGATTCAGGGATTCGTGCAGCCGTTCGGTGGCGGCGACACTCAGCCGCGGCTCGAGTTTCTCGAGCCGCACCAGCGCGGCAGGATCCCGGTGGTGTTCATCCACGGGCTGGCCAGCGACGAGGGCACCTGGTTCGACATGCTCAACGAGCTGCGCGCCTGGCCCACGTTCCATCGCCGGTTCGAGGCCTGGCTCTACCACTACCCCACCGGTGCGTCGTTCCTGCAGTCGGCCGCCGTGCTTCGCCGTGAACTCGCCGACGCCGTGCAGCGGCTCGATCCCGCCGGGAGCGAGCCCGCGCTCCAGTCGCTCGTGCTGGTCGGCCACAGCATGGGCGGATTGCACGCGAAGCTGCAGGTCGTCGACTCGGGCACCACGATCTGGGGCGCGGTCGCCTGCCGGCCGTTCGAGCAGATCGCGATGCGGCCCGAGATCCGCAGGCAGGTGGCCCCGGCCTATTTCTTCCGTCCGCAGCCGTTCGTGAAGCGGGTGGTATTCATCGCCACGCCGCACCGCGGCTCCATCCTCGCCTCACTGGGCGTCGGTCGGGTGGCATCTCTGACAGTGCGGCAGCCGGCCGAGTCCGTGGCGATCCACACGGAGGTCGTGCAGGCGAATCCGGGCGCATTTCGGGAAGACTACGAGCGGCAGCTGCCCACGACGGTCGACGTGCTCGCGCCCGATTCGATGATCCTCAACGCGCTGCTGGGCCTCCGTCCACCGTGTTGGGTGACCACGCACAGCATCATCGGGAACGGGCACAAGTCGTCCCTGTGCGGCGACGGCGACTGCATCGTGCCGGTGTCGAGCGCACAGCTGCCGGGAGTGGTGAGCGAACTGTGCGTGCCCGCCAAGCACGTGCGCGTGCACCATCATCCCCGGTCGATCGCCGAGCTGCAGCGCATCCTCGTGCAGCACCTGCACGAGACCGGGCTGTAGGCGGCTCGTCGGGCCAGGTCAGGCGGTTTCGGAGTCGGCCCCGCCCGTGACGAGCCGCTCGTCCGCCGCCCGGCGAAACGACCACCACGACAGCGTCAGGGCGACGATCGCCCAGACCGCCGCCCTGCCGGGCTGGTTGCCCGGCAACAGCGTCACGAATCGCTGTGGCATCCAGACGGATGCCGCCATGACGGCCGCCACGGCCGTGGCCGGCGGCGAGCGTGATATGGCGGCCAGGGCGAGCATCGCGAACAGGGCGGGGGCGAGCATGATGTGGTCGTAGAACTGGTGATAAAAGAGCAGCTCGCCCGCCACCGCACACGCCCCCGCGAGCGGCAAGAGCGGGAGACGGCCGCCGGCTCGCCCCGACGCCCACCACAGCCAGGCCAGCATCCCGCAGAAAACGAGCAAGGCGGCGGCGAGGACGGTGCGGCTGCGAAGGCCGAGCGACCGGGCGAGTTCGCCCGGTCCCGGTGTTCCCGCCTCTTCGGCGAACGAGAGGCTCGCCTTGAAGAGCCAGTGATCGGCGACCGCCAGCGGCGACACATCGGTCCAGGCGCAGGCCGCCAGACTCAGCACGGCGAGGATCGCGAGGCCCGTGAGCAGGCCCCGCCACCGCCGCTCGGTGACGAAGAGCACCGCGAAAGCCAGCGCGATCTGCGGTTTGATCATGGCCAGTGCCCAGCATACGCCCGCCGCGACGGGCTTGCCGCGTTCGAGAAACAGGATCTGCTGGACGATGAGGCCCACGCAGACGATCGAAAACTGTCCGGCCGACAGGGCGCCGAGGGTGCCGGTGATGGCGGCGGCGGCCACCGCACCGATCGCCGCCAGCGCGGGGCCGGCGAACCGCAGCTCCCGCCATCCGTACCAGCCGATCACCGCGAGCGACGCGACGGACAGGAGTTCCACGACGACCCTGCCTTGGAGCCGGCCGCCGGGGTCGAAGAACACGGCGAACATCGGCAGGGCGTAGGGAGGATAGACCGTGTAGGGCAAGGCACGCGGCGCCGCCGTGCCCACGATCGACCTGTTGGGATAGACGCCGCTGCGGAACCAGTCGTATTCCGCCGCGCGGGCCTGCATATCGACGTCGCCATCGTCCTGCCAGGCGCGCCGGACGCCGCGTGAGATGTTGGCGACGGCGACCAGGGACAACACGGCGAACAAGGTCCAGGCCGCGACGGAAGCCCAACCGGTCAGCGTGCCGTGTGGGGCGTCATGGCCACGTTCGTCAGCTCGTGGTCCGCGGCGATCGGAGACGGGAGGTGGCATGCGTTTGGCCGCTGGGCCCAGCCGAAGAATTCCAGGAGCACGACCACCGCGAAGGTGATGGTGGAGTAGAGGAAGTACAGCGAGTGGAGGGCGAATGACGAGGCGGCGAAACGCAGGCCACGCTTGCGGAGGCAGAGGCTGTAGAAGCCGAAGTTCATGGCTACCAGGCCGACCGCCGCCGCCAGCGTCAGCCACCGGGCCGCGGGCACGAAGAGGATGAGCAGCAGGCTGGCCGCCATGACCAGCGAGAGAACGCCGCTGATGCGTCCCTTCCAGTCGATGTTGAGCGTCGCGGGCAGCTGCTGCGACTCCATAATCAAGTGCGTCCATGGCCGGGCGCGGTGGAACACGTCCGCAACGACCATCCCGGGGAACGTCCACTGCTTGAGGTGCTTGCAGCGGAGGTCTGGGTCGAGCAGGATCCTGCCGCCCTGGGTCGCTATCCGCATCCCCAGCTCGATGTCTTCGACGCTGGGGAAAGCGTAGTTTTCGTCGAAGCCGCCCACGTCGGCGAACACCGCCGCGCGGATGGCCCCGCAGCCCGACCAGAACGTGCCGGCTTCGCCGGGATGGGCGACGTGCGTGTGGTGGTGGAGGAGATTCCGGAACTGGCTGACCACTCCCTCGGCCGCCGGCTCGTCGTCGTAGGCTCCGAAGATGGCGGACAGATCGGGGTCGGATGCAAAGGCCGCCGCCACGTGTTCGATCGCGTGTTCCGCGATTTCCACGTCGGAGTCGACGAAGAAGAGAGCATGACCGCGGGCCGATTGGGCGGCAAGGTTGCGGGCGCGGGCTGGGCCGGCCCGCCGGCCCGTTGACAGGATCCGCACGTTCGGCCGATCGAGCCACTTCGGGGTAGCGGGGGCAGGACCGTCGAAGACGACGATGAATTCGGCGGGGGTGGAGGCCTTGTCCAGGAGTTCGAGCACCCGGCGGCCGCAGGCAGAGAACGCCCCCGTCCACGACACCGTGGGCATGACCAGAGAGACGGCGAACTCGGCGACCACATTTTCCCGTTCGGATGCCGGAAGCGGCGGCTCGGGGGCCGTGACGGATCCCTGCTTACAGCGACCGCCGTCCGAGTGGAGCCGGTCGGACGCGCCCCCCGCGCACTCGCAGGTGGGTTCCGTTACGACCGATCCGTCGCGATCCCCGCGGGTCGCCGCCTGCGGACGGCTCGAAAGAGCAGTGAGTTGATCTGCTTCGTGACTGCCGTGCGCGGGCTTGATCATCGGAGGCAGTAACCAGTTCTGGGGAGGCGGACCGTCGTCCGCCGCGGGGCGCACTCTCAACATCCCTGTCGAACTGCCGGAGCGTCGACTGGAGCCCGGATTGTAGTTCAGGTTTTGGCGATTGCAGCCAAAAAAAGGCCTTCC
>JBIJCD010000250.1:0-5727 GCA_044344895.1 Pirellulales bacterium
CGGCTCCTCCCCCGGCTTCACGAGCCGCACGTCGAGCAGGTCGCCGGGCACGAACACGGGCCGCAGGGCGAGCGCCAGGTCGTTGATGTTGATCGCCTGCACGCTCCGCACGTTGGCGATCTTCACGACGTTGGGATCAGAGGTGAGGATCCTGCCGCCCAGTTCGCTCGCCATGCTCACCGCCCGAGACTCGCTCGTGGCGTCGGCGTCGTCGGCGTGGCGGGGGGCCGCGACCTCCAGTTCGATCGACTTGCCGGCCCGCAGTCGGGAGAGGACGTCCAGCCCACGGCGGCCCCTGATACGGCGGAGCTTGTCGCCCGATTCCGCCGCCTCCTGCAGCTCGTCGACGACGAACGACGGCACGACGAACCGGCTCTGAAACAGGCCCGATTCGGCCAGGTCGGAGATCCGGCCGTCGATGATGGCGCTGGAGTCGAGGACGTTGGGCCGCAGCCCCTTCACGTCACGGGCGAATTCGACGTAGGGGATGATGAAGCGAAAGTCGTTGCGGGTCTGCAGCAGCAGGCTCGTGCAGATGTAGCAGAGGAGCATGCCCAGCACCGACGGCACCCAGCCCAACAACGGCGTCGAGGGGGCCGCCGCCAGCAGGGGCGTGAGGGCGAGGATGGCGACATACGTGAGGAACACGCCGATCAGCAGCCCGAAGTAGACGGCGGTGATGACCGTCAATTCCTTGTTGCGGATCGCCGAATCGATGCCGATCACGACGACGGGCAGGACCACCATGCCGAGCAGGACCAGCCAGGGAACCCATTGCGGGGCCTCCCGCATGGGCGCCGAGTTGAAGATCAGAACGGCGATGCCCAACGAGACCATCACGAACAGGGCGCGGAGGACGACGAGTGCCATTGCGGGGGATGATGTTGAAGGATGATGGAGGAAATGAATGTCTATGGATGGGGCAGCGAGATGTCGGCGACGCTCGGCAGACGCCGATCCGGCGCGGGCAAACCCGCCTTCCGGGGGATCATAGCATGGTCCGCGCCGACCGCGCAGCCTCGACGGATCGTGGCATGGCGGCCCCTCGGCACGCTACCCCCCGAGCCGCCTCTCGCAGTCGCGGTCGAGAAAGCGGTCGGTCATGCCGGCGATGTAGTCGGCCACACTGCGGCGCACACCGTGGGTGGCCGCCCGGCTGCGGAACCCCGGCGGCATCTCGTCTGGATGACGGCAGTACCACTCGAAGAGCCGCGTCAGCCGCTGCTGGGCCGGAACGCGGACGGCCAGCACGCGGTCGCTGCGATACACCCGCTGGAAGAGAAACCGTTCCAGTTCCCGCTTCCGCGCGGCGACGGCCGCATCGTGCGCCACGATTCGCACACCCGGCATGCCACCGGCACCGCGGCCCAGTTCGCGGACCTGTGCCACCGTCTCGATTCCGAGAGCCTCGATGGCCGCCCGGCTGCGGGCCACGAGTTCCGCCACCTCCATTTCCACGACCTCGTGGAGGGCCGCCCGCCGCAGTTCTGCCCCGAAGATCGGGCCGTAGCGGTCGCGGGCTCGGCCTGCGGCGTCGGCCACCAGCGGGATGTCGAGCAGCTCGTCCATCGTCACGAGCCCCAGTTCCACGGCGTCGTCGGCGTCATGGGTGTCGTAGGCGATCGAGTCGGCGGCATCGACGACCTGGGTTTCCAGGATCGGCGCCGGGGCCGTGCCGTCCTTCTTCCGCGTGGCCTGCGCGTCGAGCACCTCGCGGGAGAGGTTGAGGCCCGGAAAGTGCGGATAGCGGGTTTCGAGCAGCTCCACGATGCGGAGCGCCTGGGCGTTGTGGTTGAACCCTCCCTCGTCCGCCAGCAGCTCGGCGAGCGTGTCCTCGCCGGCGTGCCCCAGCGGCGGGTGGCCGATGTCGTGGGCCAGCGCCAGCGTTTCGACCAGATCCTCGTTGAGGGCCAGCGCGCGGGCGAGGGTCCGGGCGATGCTCGTGACCTCGAGCGTGTGGGTGAGCCGGCTGCGGTGGTAGTCGCCATGGTAGCCCGTGAAGACCTGCGTCTTGTGGGCGAGGCGGCGAAACGCGGCCGAGTGCACGATGCGGTCGCGATCCCGCTGGTACGGGCTGCGGAACGAGTGCGGCGGCTCGTCGTGCACCCGGCCGGCGGAATCGGCCGCGTGCATCGCCCACGGCGCCAGCAGCAGCGCCTCGCGGGTGCGCCAGTCGCCGACCCCCGCCAGGCCTCCGGCGTCCGCGGCGGTCATGGGGCCGCTCCCGGCGGGCATGCGGATTCGCGGGCCGCCGTCACCAGCTGCTCCCACAGCGCGTCGAGCGACTGGGGCAGCACGCGGACGCCCGCCAGCGTCGGCATGAAGTTCACGTCGCCGGGCCAGCGTGGCACGACGTGCCAGTGCAGGTGACCGGGCACGCCGGCGCCGGCCACGTGGCCGACGTTGAGGCCGATGTTGAACCCGTGCGGCTGCATCGACCGCTCCATCACGCCGCACCATTTGACAAGGCGGGTCTGCAGGTCGAGCAGCTGCTCCGGCCCGAGGTCGGCGAGCGTGGCCTGGTGGTCGAGGGGGGCGACGAGCAGGTGGCCGTTGGAGTAGGGAAAGCGGTTGGTGATCACCAGGCTCGTCGCGGTGCGCTCCACGACGCCGAGCGACCGGTCGTGGGCCGGCTCGGCTGCGGCGGCCCGACACAGGAAACAGTCGCGGGCGGCGCCGCCGCGCCAGCGGGTCGGCTCGACCTCGACGGCCGCCGGGCCCCGCTCGTGGCCCTGCACGTAGCCCAGCCGCCAGGGCGCCCACAGCGTGTCCATAGTCATGCCGAGCATGGTACCCGAAAGCGCGGCTGGTGCCGCCGGGCCGCGGCTCGCGGTCCGGCACCCGGGCCGTGCCGGCCGCTCCGCGGCGGTTGAATTCGTGCCGGCCCGCGAGCCGCGGACCGGCCGCGGCCATCCAGGAGGCCTGCCGCCATTGACACGCGACCGGGAGACACGGCAAATGAGGCCTGGCAAGGCCCCGAACCCGTGCGGCGCGGTCGCGAAAGGCTGTGGCGTGGAATTCAAAGTCGCACTCGACGTCTTCTCCGGGCCGATGGACCTGCTGCTGCACCTCGTGAAGCGTCACGAGGTGGACATCACGCAGGTGCCGATCGCGAAGATCGCCGAGGAGTTCGTGGCCTATCTCGACGTGCTCGAGGATCTGGCCATCGACCAGGTGGGGGAGTTCGTCGAGATGGCCAGCCTCCTCCTGGAGATCAAGGCCAGGGAGCTCGTGCCGCGACCGGAGGAAACGGAGCCGCCGGTGGAGGCGGCCCGCGAGGAACTCGTCAGCCGGCTGCTCGAATACAAGCAGTACCGCGACGCCGCGGTGCTCCTCGAGGATCGGGCCCGCGAGTGGGAGCTGCGGTTCCCGCGGATCGCCACCGACGAAACGGTGCAGCGCGGTCCGGCCGCCGAGGTGACGATCGGCGACGTGCACGTCTGGGACCTCGTCGGGGCTCTGGCCCGGGTGATGCGCAAGCGGGAGAAGCGGCGGCCGCGCGAGATCGTGCACGACGACACGCCGCTGGAGGTGCACGCCGACCGCGTCATGGCGATCGTCCGGGAGCAGGGCAGGGTGGCGTTTTCCGCGCTCTTCGACGCCGACATGCCGCGGACCCGGATCGTGGGCATCTTCCTCGCCGTGCTCGAGTTGACGCGGCGCGGCCGGCTCCGCGCCCGGCAGGACCGGCTCTTCGACGAGATCTGGCTCGAGCCCGCGATCGGCCTGGCGCAGACGCCGCCCGAGGGGGCCGCATGATCGACAATGCGCCGGTCCGCAGCCTCGTCCACAAGGGGCTTACGGTCGAGGGCTACTCCCGCGCCGCAGTGCAGAGCTACTGGCGGATCCCCGAGCTGAAGCTGGGCTTCGACCTCGGCGGCCAGCCGTGGAGCTTCATGGCCACGAGCACGTGGTTCATCACCCACACGCACCTCGACCACATCGCCGCACTGCCGGTCTACGTCGCCCGGCGGCGGATGATGAAGATGGAGCCACCGACCATCTACCTCCCGGAATCGGCGATCGAGCCGATCGAGAAGCTGCTCAAGGCGGTGTCGCGGCTGGACCGCGGCCGCCTCCCCTGCACGCTCCTGCCGGCCCGGCCCGGCGACGAGATCGAGCTGTCGCGGGAGCACGTCGTCACGGTGTCGGGCACGACCCACACGTTGCCGAGCGTCGGCTACGTCGTCTGGGACCGGCGGCGGAAGTTGAAGCACGAGTACCACGGCCTGCCCGGCGAGAAGATCCGCGACCTGCGGCTGTCGGGCACCGACGTCACGCACGAGGTGCGGACGCCGTTGGTGGCCTACCTCGGCGACAGCTCGCCCGAGGGGCTCGACCGCTGTCCGGCGATGTACGAGGCGATGATCCTGATCACCGAGTTGACCTTCGTGGCGCACAGCCACCGCAAGGAGAAGATCCACAAGTTCGGCCACATGCACCTCGACGACCTGCTGGCCCGCCGGGAGCGATTCCACAACGAGCTGATCATCGCCACGCATTTTTCCACCCGCTACACCGACGACCGCATCCGGCGGATCCTCGGCAAGAAGCTGCCTGACATGCTCGACGGCAGGCTGCAGATGTGGCTGTGAACCCGCCGCGGTCGGTCTACGTGCACGTGCCCTTCTGCCGGCACCGCTGTGGCTACTGCGACTTCACGCTCGTGGCGGGCCGCGACGACCTCGTCGACCGCTATTTCGCCGCGCTGGCTCGGGAACTCGAGCGGATCGGTACGGCGCTGGAGCCGCAGACGCTCTACCTCGGCGGCGGCACGCCGTCGCACCTGGGGCCTGAGGGCCTGCGGCGGCTGTTCGAGCTGCTGCGCGCGAGGTTGCGGCCCGTGGCGGGCGCCGAGATCACCATGGAGGCGAACCCGAACGACGTGGACGGGCCGCTGGTCGCGGCGGCCATCGAGTGCGGCGTCACGCGGGTGAGCCTCGGCGCACAGTCGCTCGCCGCCGCCACGCTGCGGTCGCTCGACCGCGACCACTCGCCCGACGACGTCCGTCGGGCGGCGGGCATGCTCCTCGCCGCCGGCCTGGCCGTGAACGTCGACCTGATGACGGCCGCGCCGGGGCAGTCGCTGGCGGCCGTCGAGGCCGATCTCGATGCTGCCGTCGCCCTCGGCGCGCAGCATCTCTCCGTCTACTGCCTGACCTGGGAGAAGGGAACACGGTTCGAGTCGCTCCTGCGGCGGGGCGAGCTGCGGGCGGCAGACGAGTCGCTCGAGCGGGCGATGCTCGAGGCGACGATCGGCCGGCTGGAGGCCGCGGGCTTCGAGCACTACGAGGTGTCGAACTTCGCCCGGCCGCAATGCCGCTGCCGGCACAACGAGGCCTACTGGGACTGTCGGCCGTGGGAGGCGTTCGGCCCCGGTGCGGCCCGGTTCGACGGCCGCACGCGGATCACGAACCACCGCAGCACGCTCGCGTGGATGAGCCGCGTGCTCGCCGGCGAGGATTTCAGCGGCGACATCGACGCGATGACCGACGAGGAGGCCGCCCGCGAGCGGCTGGTCGTCGGCCTGCGGCGGCGCGACGGCGTCGACCGCGAGGCTTTCGCCACGGCGAGCGGGTGCTCGCTCGAGGCGATCGCGGGGCCGGCGATCCGGCGCTGGGTCGAGGCCGGACTCGCGACCGACGACGGCCGGCGTGTGCGGCTGACCCGCGAGGGGCTGCTCGTGTCGGACGCCCTCTGGGGAGAGGTGCTCCGGCCCGCGTGAAC
>JBIJCD010000251.1:0-5701 GCA_044344895.1 Pirellulales bacterium
GGCCTCCACTGCCAGCGGCCGGAACGCCATCGTCAGCGTGTTGAGCAGCACTGGCGGGGCCGCCGCGAAGAACTCGCTGCGGACGAGCACGTCTCGGCCGAGGCATTCGTGCCAGCGACGGCCGTCGCGGGCGAGCAGGCTGTTGGCCGCCCGCGGTCCCCAGGTGCCCGCCATGTAGTTGGGGAATTCGGCGGCCGGCGTGGCCTTCCAGGCGTCGAGCACCGGCTGCATGATCCGCCAGGAGGCCTCGACGAAGTCGGTTCGCGAGAAGAGCGTAGGATCGCCGTTGAGCGCGCTGTAGAGCAGAACCTCGTAGCCGGTGCCTCGCGACGCCTCGAACGTCTCGGCGTAGTCGAATCGCATGCCGGCCCGCTGCAGTTGGAACGTCGGACCGGGCCGCTTGGCGTGCATGCGAATCTCGACCCCCTGGAACGGCTGGATGTGAAAGATCAGGAGGTTGGGCTCGCCCTCTCCCTTGAACTGCACGACGATCTCTGTGCCCCGTTTCCACAGCGCCTTGCCCGACCGAAGATACACCGGCATCCCGGCCCAGCGTTCGTTATCGATGTGCAGCCGGACCGCGGCGAAGGTCGGGGTGTTGGACTGCGGATCGACCTGGGGCTCCTGCCGGTAGCCGGCCGCCGGGCTGCCGTCCGGCCGCGTCCCGGGGCCGTACTGGCCGCGGACGCAGCAGCCGTCGACCTCCGCGGGCCCGAACAGTCGCACCGCCTCGAGCAGTCGCGATTTCTCCTGGCGGACCGTCGGGGGATCGAGCGACGCCGGGATGTCCATGCAGACGTAGGCCAGCATCTGCAGCAGGTGGTTCTGCAGCATGTCACGAACCGCGCCAGTCTTGTCGTAATACTCCCCGCGGGTCTCCACGCCCACGGTCTCGGTCGCCGAAATCTGGATGTGGTCGATGTGAGCGGCGTTCCACAGGGGCGCGAACATGCCGTTGGCGAGCCGGAATGCGAGCAGGTTTTGCACCGTCTCCTTGCCGAGGTAGTGGTCGATGCGATAGATCTCCTCCTCGCGCCAGAGCGACAGCAGCGAGCGGTTCAGGGCGACGGCCGACTCGAGATCCTTGCCGAATGGCTTCTCGACGATGATCCGCTTCCGGCCTGGCAGCCGCGTGAAGCCGGCGGCGTCGAGCTGCTCGTTGACGACGCCGAAAAACTCCGGCGAGATCGCCATGTAGATGAGCGTGTTGTCGGCGGCGGGGGTGCCCCGAGCCACCTCACCGACGAGGTCCCGCAGCCGCGCATAGGCGGCCGGGTCGTTGAACTCGCCGGCCGTGTAATGCAGCCGCGATTCGAGCCACCGCCAGCGGTCGGCGTCGAAGCTCCTCTGGGTGTTGAAGCCGACGATGTCCTGCCGCTGCTGCTCCCTGAACTCCGCAGTCGTCACCTGCCGGCGGGCCATCCCCACGACGGCGAAGTCCTCGGGCAGCAGGCCGTCGCAGGCGAGGTTGTAGAGGGCCGGCATCAGGAGCCGCTTGGTGAGGTCGCCGCTGGCGCCCAGGATCACCAGCACCCCAGGCGCGGCGACCGCGGATCCGGTGCCGCCCCGCGCCGCCCGTTCGTCCCGCATGAGCCCCTCCTGACCGCGTGCCGTGCACCATCCGTCAGGGGAGGATGATGGCGGCCCCGGGAACGGCTTTCAATCGCCGCTCAGTCCTTCAGGTCGAACAGCCGCTTCAGGGCATCGAGCAGGCCGTGCGGCGGCCCGGCTCGGCTTGCGCTGCGGAGCGACGCCAGCGGGGAGTGGAGCAGCTTGGCGGCGTAGCGGTCGAAGGCCTGGCGGATCTCCGCCCGGGCGTCGTCGTCGAGCTGCGGCAGGCGGCGGAAGAGCCGCTCGAGTTCCGCGTCGCCGGTCTCGCTCCAGCCCGCCCGCAGCCGCTCGATCACGGGCGCCGTCGAGCGGTGGTGCAGGTCGCCCATGAACCGCCGCGTCTCCTCGTCGACGATCGCCAGCGCCGCCGGCATCTCCCGCTGCCGGCTGCGGCGATTGGCCTCGCAGGCGGCGCCGAGATCGTCCACTGAGTAGAGCCAGACACCCGGCCGCTCGCCGATCCGCGGTTCGAAGTCGCGAGGCACCGCAAGGTCGAGCACGACCAGCGGCCGGCCCGCCCGCAGCGGCTCCACCAGCGCGAACAGTCCGGCCGAGACGACCGGCTCGGTCGCGCCGGTCGTGCTCACCACGAGGTCGGCCGCCGCCAGCTCCGCCACCAGGTCCTCGATCCGACCGGCCCGGCCGCCGAGCCGGTCGGCAAGCTCGACCGCGCGGCCGGCCGTACGGTTGACCACGACCATGTCCCGGGCGCCTGCCTCGCGCAGGTAGCGGAGGGTCTCCGCCGCCATCTTGCCGGCGCCGATGAGCAGCACCCGCTTGTCGTCGAACCGCTCGAAGACGCCGCTGGCGAAGTCGGCGACCGCCACGCTCGGGATGGAGAGCCGCTCGCGACCGATGGCCGTCTCGGTCACGACCCGCTTCGCCGTCCGCAGCGCCGCCTGGAACATCTCCCCGGTGAGCGGACCGGAGGTGCGGTTTTCCTGCGCCAGCGACCACGCCTGCTTGACCTGGGCCACGATCTGCGGCTCGCCCAGCACCATGCTGTCGAGCCCCGCCGCCACGCTGAAGAGGTGCCGCACGACCGCCTCGTCGCGATCCCCCGACAGCACGGGCCTGAGCAGCTGCGCGTCGATGCCGCGGCATTCCGCCAGGAACGACACGAGCTCGTCCGTGGGGGGCGGGTCGGCCGCCCGCTCGCCCGCCGCGTAGAACTCGACCCGGTTGCAGGTCGACAGCAGCACGCCCTCCCTGCCCGGAAACCGTTCCTTGAACCGCGACAGCGCCTCCGCCGCCTGCTCGGCCGAGAAGGCCAGCCGCTCGCGAAGCGCCAGCGGCACGGTGCGATGGGTGCCTCCCACGAAGGCCAGCGTCATGGCATCGCCTCGTGACCTGCTGCCGGCGCGATTGGCGGAGGCGGAGCGCCGTGCCGCGTGGCGCCGAAGAGCCCCCAGAGGATCGACGCGGTGAGCACCACGAGGCTCACCAATGACAGCCAGGCGGCGGTCCGCGGGCCGTCGGCACGACGGCTGGTCGCCCGTGTCGCCACCGCGGCCGCGACGAGCCAGGCCACCACCACCGCCATCCGCAGCACGACGGGATCGTTCCAGGGCACGGTCTCGAGCAGGCCGCGCCGCCGGTTCACGGCGTTGAGTACCATGCCGGAGACGAAGCCCGCGGCGGCGAGCCAGGCCGCGACCGCGGGCAGGCGACCAGTGGTGTGCGCCAGCCGCTCGAGGCTCGGCAGCCGCAGGCCGCCCAACGGCGCCTGCTTCCTGGCCAGCCGGCCCGCCTGAATCAGCCACATCAGCCCCGCGATCGCGGCGACCGCCACCGCCACGCACGCCGCGAGGTTGAAGCTGCCGTGCACCACGCCCCAGATCTGCGTGGCCGGGCTCTGCGGAAAGGGCGCGCGGCTGGAGAGCTGCGCCGCGCCGATCAGGCCCAGCACGATCGGCAGCATGAACAGCCCCACCGGCGTCCGCGGGTTGGCGAGCGTCCGCCACAGGGAGCCGCCGGCCAGCACCCAGGCCGCCAGCAGGTACCAGTCGAACGGGCTGGAGAGCGGCACGGCGGGCTCGTGGGTCGCCCGCCACACGAGGAACAGCGTGTGGGCCAGCAGGCCGGCGGCCGCGAATGCGACCATGGCCGCCCCCCGCACTCCCGACCGAAACACCAGCCGCGACGCCTCGCAGACGAACGCCACGGCGTAGCTGGCCGCGAAGCAGACGACGGAGATGCCGGAGACGAATTCGGCCATGCTGATGCCTGCGGGTGAACCTGGAGTATTGTAGTCTGCAGTTCGCTCTTCGCCCGTCGAGAACCCGATGTCCGACCCCGTCTCGCCCTTGTCGACGCCGCCCCACGGCGGCATTTCGTCCGCCCAGCGGCGCAGCGAGGCGCTCGTGATGCGGGCCTGCCGCCGCGAACCGGTGCCGCGCACGCCCGTGTGGCTCATGCGACAGGCCGGCCGCTACCTGCCGGAATACCGCCGCGTGCGGGCCGAAGTCGACTTCCTCGGGCTGGTGAAGAATCCCCGCCTGTCGGCCGAGGTGATGATCGCCACCGTACAGCGGCTCGGCGTCGACGCCGCGATCATCTTCAGCGACCTGCTGCCGATCCTCGAGCCGATGGGAATGGACCTCGAATTCAGCGCCGGCGAGGGGCCGGTGATCCACAATCCCATCCGCGAGCCCGCCGACGTGCCGCGGTTGCGTGAGCTCGAAGACCTCGACCAGCTGGGCTACGTGATGGAGTGCGTGCAGGCGACGCGGGCGGGTCTCGACGATGCGATCCCCGTGATCGGATTCGCCGGCGCGCCGTTCACGCTGGCCGGCTACTGCATCGAAGGGGGCACGAGCCGGGCTTGGCTCCACACGAAAACGCTGATGTACTCCCACGAGACCGCCTGGCACGATCTCATGGGCCGGATCGCCCGGGCGGTGAGCCGCTACCTCGTGGCGCAGCTCGACGCCGGGGCGCAGCTGGTGCAGCTGTTCGACAGCTGGGTGGGCTGCCTCTCGCCGGAGGACTACCGGCGCTACGTCCTGCCGCACAGCCGCGCGGCGCTGGCAGAGGCGGCCCGGCGGGCCCCGGTGATCCACTTCGCCACCGGCAACCCGGCACTGCTGCCGCTGCTGGCGGAGGCCGGCGGCTCCGTGATCGGCATCGACTGGCGGATCGGGCTGGCTGACGCCTGGCGGACGGTCGGCCACGACCGGGCCGTGCAGGGCAACCTCGACCCTGCCGTGCTCCTGGCCGACCGCGACACGGTGCGGCGCCGGACGCTGGAGGTGCTGGCGGAGGCGGCCGGACGACCCGGGCACATCTTTAACCTCGGCCACGGGATTCTCCCGCAGACTCCTGTGGAAAACGTGCTGGAGCTGATCGCCACGGTGAAGGGCGGCTGACCGCCGTCCACGACGCCCCGTCGCCGCCTCTTCCGCACGCGCAACCACCCCGACCCGCGGCAGCCCGAGCGGCGGTCCTGACGAGGCACTCGCCACACAGCGGGCCGGCGGGGTACAACAGCGTGTTGCGCCCGACGGCCCCGCCGCCGTCGCGTCGTGCGCAGCATGAGAATCGTTCGGCGATCTGGAGCCCGCGTCCGGATCGTGACCCGATACCCCGGGGCCGCCGGCCCCGGCCCGGTTCCTTCCCGGTGCGCTGCCGCATGACGAGCCTCGAAAAAAGACTCTTCCATCTGTTCGCGCCGGCCGACATCGCCACGGCCCGCGGCCTGGTTCCGCAGCGGGTGACCTGCCCACGGGTCGGCCAGGTGCACGCCGTCGTGGCAGCCGCCGACGGCACCACCCACGAGGTGCGACTCGAGCTCTCGGCGCGGCGGAAGGGGGGCATGATGCTCGAAGCCCGCAGCTCCAGCGATGCGGGCCGTTCCGGCAGGCCCTGCGCCGCCCTGGCCGCAACGCTGTTGGAGATCGACCGGCGCGGCCTGTTCTCGAACCTGCACGACCACACGCCACTGGCGCTCGACATCCTTGCCGCGGACGGCGAGGACGGCGACGCACCCGCCTCCACCCCGGAGGAGGACGACTCTGGCGACGAGGCGGATGCAGTCGCGGCGCCGCGTCGCGCCGTGGCGCCGGAACCGCCGCCCGCCGCCCGCCGCCGC
>JBIJCD010000254.1:0-5629 GCA_044344895.1 Pirellulales bacterium
GATCAGATACGTCGGAGGCGCGGCGGTCGATTTGTCGATGATATTCACCGTGGCGGCAGCGCCGAGCTGCACGGTGCAGGCGGCGTCGGAGTAGAAGGCCACCTGAAGGCCTTCATCGCCCTCGGTGACCTTGTCGCGGGCGAGCGTGAGCGGCACCGACAGGCTGGCCAGAGAATCACCGCCGGAGGTGCCGCCATTGCTGAGCTTGCCCGAGCCGGTGAGCTTGCCGACCGAGAAATCGCCCGCCGTGATCCCGGTTCCAGACAGCTTGTAGTAGACGGTGTCGATCGGCGGATTCTTCACCAGAAGGCGGGCGGTAAAGGCGGCCCCCTCTTGGATGAATTCCACCGGGGTGAACGTCACGCCCCTGATGGTCCCCAGCCGGGCCTCGTAGGAAGGCGTTCGCGAGGTGTCGACGATCCGGATCGAGGCGGTCGTCCCGACCTGCGCGGTGCGGGCGTCGTCGGTAAAGAGGCTGACCTCGAGCGTCTCGCTCCCCTCCGTGGTCTGGTCCTTGGCGATCGTGTGGGAGAACGAGAACTTCCCGGCCTTGTCCACCGTGCCCGATCCCGTAAGGGCACCCGACGAGAAGTCGCCCGCCGTGACGCCGGTGCCGGAGACCGCCCAGTAGAGCTTCGTATCGGCCGGCACGCTCGTGGTGCTCACGGTGGAGGTGAGCACCCCCCCCTCGCTGATGATGGACTTGTCGCTCTGACTCGTCGGGGGACTGGGCCGGATCGCGTAGGTCGGCACCGTCCGCATGGAGAGTTCGTAGGACCCGACGCCATAGCCCTCGCCGTAGAAGCCGCGAAAGCTCCTGGCGCCGGGCCCCACGTCGACGTAGTACGTCCCGGCCGCCGGGGCGGTGAACACCAGGTCCGCCTGGTTGGAGCCATAAAACTTGTCGGGATCCCCGTTCGGCCACGTTTCGGAGTAGGAATCGCCGGCAACCGAATCGAGCGAGAGCCATTTGCCAGACGCGTCGTGCAGCTTGATCGTCACCTGATCCCACCAGCTTCCAGTCCAGTATGGTCCGCTGTTGGACGCCAGCCCGGTGGGCTTGGCGGTAAACCTGTACTTTTCCCCCTTCTTCAGCGTGACCTTGAACCAGTCCCGATCGCCGGAAACGTCCACCTTCGCCGTCACGGTTCCACCGACGGCCACCGTTCCCTTGGTCGATGGATTGGACGAATAGTCGTCCGTGACGGGCTTGCTGCCCGTCGTCCAGTCGGAGACATACGTGGCCTTGGCCGCGCTCAAATCGTAGTACGTCCACGTAACGCCGCTGCCGCCGACGTCAAGGAAGTAGTCGCCGTCCGCCGGCGGATCGAAGTAGGCCGTGTACGTCTTGTTCCACGAGACACCGGCCAGCAGCCTGCCGTTGCCAGGCTGGATCCGATCCACCGCCGAGATCGCATTTCCCTTCGAATCCCTGATGACGAGGTCGGGCGAGTACTTCCAGTTCCCCGACCATATGGGGTTCGAGGCCTCGACCTTGAAGACGTATTCGGTGTCCTTCTTGAGCGACACCTTCCACCAGTCCCGATCCGAGGGGGCGTCCTGTGTCTGGGTGCTTTTCTTATCACCAACGTTGATGACCGTGGTGGTGGCGACGCTCGCACTGATGGAGCTGCCGCCCCCGTTCGGCTCGTAAAAGACGGTGTAGGGCAACGACGCCGATTCGCTGCCGTCCTTGAGCGTTACAGCCACCCGCAGCGGCCATTCGGGAATACTCTGGCCGATCCATGTCTTCGGGCCCCACCCCCAGGACGTCACCGCCGAGAAATCCGGAACAGTCAGCTGGATCGTGGCCGCTGCCGCCTTGCCGCCGGGCAGCATGGTGACATTCGCGGAGCTGACGTCGGTCAAGAACTCGTAGACGCGATACCACTGCCCTTCGGAGTTTTGTGCTTCGGTCGTGCTGTCGTAGAACCGGACTTTTTGCACGAGCGACTGTCCCGCGGCGTTCACGAAATTCGCGCCCGTGAGCTGCAGCTTGTTGCCGCCCGTGACGGGCCCCTGAAAGAGCGAAGCCGACGTGATGCTGGGCGTCGCGGCGAGCACCTGCCGTGGGCCCAGCGGCTCGATCGCCAGTGACACCGGACGCCGAACCTGGCGTCTCCTCGATGCAGGGCCTCTGCGGGCCGTCAGAAACTGCAGGAGCACAGAGCCCCCCCACCGGATTGAAGAGTGTCTCATACAGGGGGTTCTCCTGCTTCAGAAGCTAGCTTCAGGCGATGGGCGGCACAACGTAATTCGCGTAGGGATCGCGAATTTTGCCGCGGGCCCACCTGCGGAGCCGTTTTTTCACCGCAGAAAGAGAGCCTCGCTGGCCGCGCCGGCCATGGTCATCGAGCTGTCTCGATCACGTCGAGGCCGGCCGCTTCGTGGCCGCCTCGAGCAGTCTGATCCACGGGCCGACATAGTGGCCGTGGTCGTGGAACGTACGGCCGCTGACGAGGTTGCCGTCGATCACGCACGGCGAGTCGACGAAGATGCCCCCGGCCACCTCCAGGTCGAACTTGCATTTCGGCACCGTGGCCATCCGCCGCCCCTTCACGCAGCCCGCATAGGCCGGCACCTCGACGCCGTGGCAGACGCTCGCCACCGGCTTGTTCGCATCGAAGAAGTGCCGCGTGATCCGCACGAGATCCTCATCGTAGCGGATGTACTCGGGGGCCCGACCACCGCTGAAGAAGATGCCGGCATACTCCTCGGGCTGCACCTCGGAAAACGCGAGGTCGGCCTTGATCTGGTAGCCCTCCCACTCGCGAGTGATCGTCCAGCCGGGCCGCACCTCGTGGAGCACCATCTGGTAGATCCGCTTCTCGGGCGCGATCACGACTGGCTTCATGCCCGCCTCCTGCAGGCGATAGATCGGATAGAGGGTGTCGACCGTCTCGGTGGCGTCGCCGACGACGATCAGGACGCGGGGCTGGGTGGTTGACATGGTTCTCGCAGCGTGGTGGAGGGGGCGAAGACGTCGAACGAAACAAGTGGAAGCCCATCGGCCGGAAAGACCGGCGAGCCGGGCGGATTGTGCATGCGAACGCCGAGTTTTTCCATGGGCCGCGGCCGCAGCGTCACTGCGGCTTCGTTTCGGCGGGCGGCCCGCCCGTCACGGGCTCCACGACGACGACGGCCCAGGGCGTCGCCGCCGGCAGATCGAGGCCCTCGGGCGGGATGGCCTCCGGCGACCGCTCGCGGACGAGCGGCCGATAGTTTCTCGTCTCGAAGGCCCGGTCATGGGCGGCCCGGTCGTAGGGTTGCACGGGCGTGAGCACCCGCACGCGGGCCGGCCGATCGCCGCAGCAGGCCGCCCGGTCGAGCGTCAGCCGGAGCGGCTGGGGCTCCTCCCGCCAGTCGACCAGGTGGATCACGAGCGGTGCATCCGCGTCGCCGGGCCGCGTGCGGACGGTGATGAAGACGTCGCTCGTGCCAGCCACAGCGACCGGCGGCGGCCCCTGCCAGCGGGCGTCCTGCACGCCGCAGCCCGTCGCGTGCACCTCGACGTGGTCGTCGAGATGCCCCGCGATGCCCCGCACGAACGCGGTCAGGTCGGCGTAATTCTCGGGCTCGCCGAAATACCGCTGCGCATCCGGGGTGGGCAGGTAGGTATCCCACGGCATCTCGATGTGGCCGCCGAGGGCATACATCGTGGCGATCGTCCGCCGCGTCAGCCGCACCCACGCCGGCGTCTCCTGCTCGCCCCCTTCCTCGAGCGGCATCGTCACCGCCTGCGTACGGCCGTGCGACCGCGCCACCTCCATCACGGCATGGAGATGGGCCGGCGTAGCGTCCTTCGCCCGCAGCTCGCCGATGCAGGCGTCGAACACGAGCTGGATCGGCGTCCACTTCTGGGCACCGTTGTTGCACGACACGGCGACCGGGCGGCCCGCCTGGCGGTCGAGCTCCGCCCGCCACCACTGGTGGAACGCGACGGTCGAGTCGGTCTGAAACTGCCGGAAATAGCCTCGCAGCGCGTCGGCTCCCTTCCAGGCCCGAAATGCGTCGCCGCTGGGCGCCCCCTGCTTCCGCAGGTGCGCGGCGTAGTCGAACGCCTTCAGATCGGTGATCCCGAGGCCGGCGAGCACCTTCGGATCACCGTGCTGTTCCAGCCAGCCACGGAAGCCCGCGAGGCAGTGCCGGCAGAGGCAGCCGCCCCAGGAGTAGGCGATCTCATTCTGCTCCGGCTCGTCCCGCTGGAGCACGTCGGCCCCCGCCGCCACGGCGGCCAGCGCTGCCCGCACATGTCCCGCCCGAAACTCCGGGTTGTTGCCGCAGCCCCAGGGATTGGGCCGCTGCCACTGCCGCATCCAGGTCGGCACGAGCCGCTGACTGTCGAGCCCCACGACGTTCCACTCCACGGGCGGTGCCTTGCCGGCATAGGAGCCGGCCGCGATCGCGCCGCCGTATTCGACGCCGAGGTCGTGGACCTTGCGGATGAAGGCGGCATCGTCGCCGTAGGTCCACTCCAGCCGCGTCACGTGGAATCCGCGGATGGCGGCGAGCGTGTCGTGGGGATCCTTGGCGTGGATGGGCCGTGCCGCGAGCGACCGCATGCAGACGGTGCTGGCGGCGGGGGCTCCGCGGGCAGCCGCCGGCGCGACGGCAAACGAGTGCAGCCGCCGTGTGGCTCCAGTCCCAGCCGGCTCCGCCGCGATCCCGCCGCGACCGAGAACGATCGCTGCCGCGACCGCAACCAGACGGACGAGCGTTCCTCGCCGACGTGGGTGAACGGATTGCAGCGTCATCGAAAGACCTCGCGATATGAGGCCGCATCCCTTGCGATGACGGCCAAAGACGGAACCCGTCGCAACCTACCGTAGACGAACAGGGTCGCAGCCGCATTCAGATTCGCCTGCTGCCGTATGCAGGTTTTGCGGCGACGGCAACGCAACCGCCCCGGGAGTCGTAACCGCAGTTCCTGCATGAACCACACAGGGCAACCCCGAACCGCTCGAAGAGCTCGATCACCGCCGCCCCGCCCGAAACCGGCCCGGCGTGATGCCGAACAGCCGCTTGAAGGCCTCGGCCATGTACTGCGGGTGTTCGATGCCGCAGCGGTCGGCGATCGCCGCCAGCGGCAGATCGGTCTCCACGAGCAGCCGCTTCACCTCGGCGAACCGGGCCCGCACGATCTCCTCCCCCGGTGGCCGGCCGAGGGCCGCCCGCATCCGCCGTTCGAGCACGCTTCGCGAGAGGCCGCAGGCCCGCACGACGTCGGAGACGGTGGCGCCGTGGCAGGCATGCTCGCGGATGTACCGCACCGCCGCGGCGACCGCCGGATCGTCGAGCGCCACGATGTCGCTCGACTGCCGCACGACGAGCCCGCGGGGCGGCACGACGATCGGCTCGGCAGGCGGCTGTCCGCCATCCATGAGCCGGGCCAGCAGCGCCGCCGCCTCGTAGCCCACCCGCTCTCCGTCGAAGGCCACGCTCGAGAGCCGCGGCGCGGCGAGCGTGCACAGCGTCTCGTCGTTCTCCACACCCACGACGGCGGCCTCCTCAGGCACGGCGACGCCCGCCCGCCGGCAGGCGTCGAGCAGCCAGAAGCCGAGCTGGTCGGTGCAGGCCAGGATGCCGACGGGTTTTGGCAGCGACGCCACCCACGCGGCCACCTGCGCCT
>JBIJCD010000255.1:0-5612 GCA_044344895.1 Pirellulales bacterium
GAGAGCGTCGTCGTAGGCCTTCTGGAAGTCGTCCCACAGCCGCCGGTCCTCGAGATCGCTCGGCCCGAGCTTCCACTGCTTCTTCGGATCCCGCAGCCTGTCCTCGAGCCGCTGCCGCTGCTCCTTCTTGCTGATGTGGAGGAAGCATTTCACGAAAGTGAGATTGCCGTCATGGAGCAGTTTCTCGAAGGCATTGATCTGGGCGTATCGCTCCTTCCACACGGACTTGGGCACGAGCTTTCGAACCCTCACCACGACGACGTCCTCGTAGTGCGACCGGTTGAAGATGCCGATCCGCCCGTGGGGAGGCACGGCCGCGTGCACCCGCCAGAGGAAATCGTGCGAGCGTTCCAGTTCACTGGGAGCCTTGAAGCTCCTCACGTCGAGGCACTGCGGGCTGACGCCGCTGGCGAGCATGCGGATCGTGCCGTCTTTGCCCGACGTGTCGATGCCCTGCAGCACCACCACGACGGCCCGCCGCGCCTCCGCGAACAGCCGGTAGGCGAGCTCGTCGAGCTTCTCGCAGTGCTGGCGGGTCTCCGCCTCGGCGTCCTCCCGCGACAAACCCTCGCGAAAGTCGGGGTCGAAGTCGGACAGCCGGATGTCGCGGCCGGGGGGAACGGTGAGCGGCTGGTCCATGGAGGGCCTCTGTGACCCTCGATGGTAGCAGCCCCGACTAGCCGGCCGAAGTGCCGAAGAAAACGGCCCGCGAACTGACGGACCGCTGCCGGCGACGCCGCGGCCGGGGCGGGGTGATCATCCGCGAGTCGAGCAGATCGGCGATGATGTCGCCGTCGGCGGCCCCGCCCACCAGCGCCGCCGGATCGACCAGCCCCGCGGCGGCCACATCCATCTCCGCCTCGAATCCCAGGATCTCCGCGATCGGGGCGATCGACCGCACCCGCACCTCGCACACCGCGGATGCCGTCTTAACGATGTAACGGTCGCACCCGCCTGCGACGGTGGCGACGATCGATCCGGCAGGTCCGATGGCGTTCATGGGAGGGTTCTCCTGCGGCGACCGCGGGTGCCGAGGTCGCTCTGCCAACCCTACCACGCATATCGCGTGCCAGGTCGCGGAGACGGCATTATGGGCGGGAGGCGCGGCCCAGAGGCCCCCCGGGTCACCCCGATCGCTGCAGATTAACGCCGCCGCTGTCTGGCGTTTGAAACTTTTTCCGGAGCCGGCCCGACCAACCCGGCCTCGCACGACGGCGGATCAGGCGTCGCCGGGACTGCGGATCTTGTCCCGGATCTGAGCCGCCAGCTCGTAGTTTTCGGCACGGATCGCCTCCGCGAGCTGCTCGTCGAGCGTGCGGCCCACTTCGTACCGCTGCCGCACGCTTTCCCGCATCTCCAGCAGCCGCTTCACCAATTCATCCTGCTCGAATTGCTCGGCGGCGTCGTAGCGGGCGAACAGCTCTCGGAACCGGTCCAGCCCCTTGTTGATCTCGCCGATGGCCGCCTCCGCCCCATCGTCCTGCAGGCACGCGAGCGCGGCGGCCTGGACGCGGTGGAAGAGCACGAACGGACGGTATTGCTCGTGCGACAGGGTCCACTCGTCGTCCGCGGAGTGCTCCCGGACGAAATCCATGAAGGCCAGGCTGTGATCCGCGTCCCGGGCGGCCCTGTGGTATTCCCGCAACGAGAGCCAGCACAGCCTCCGGTGGTAATACTGCACGAATTCGCGGTCGGCCTCTGCGCACTGTTCCTTCGAGAGCCGGAAGCCTCCGCCCTCGCGGATCACTTCGCCCACGAGATAGTCGTAGTAGGTTTCAGCGCCGTGCGGCCGCGCTCCATCGGGCCGGAGTTCGGTCTCCATCTGCAGCACGCCCATGTCGACCCGCATCTGCAGGACCTGCCGTCCATCGCGGGCCTTGAGCAGCCGCGCGGTCACCTCGCCCGGCTCGAAGGCCCACGTCTTGAGGATGCTGTCGATGTCGCGGGCGGCTGCCATGGGCCCGATCTCCTGCTGTCCGGGATGTACCCGCTTCCGAGCCGACGCTGGACCGGGCGGCCGACCGGCCGCCGGTGGTGCACACCGGCACCCCAGCCTCGAGCGGAACGGACGAAATTATACCAGCGACCGCGGCCGCCGAGGCGAATCCGGGCCAGGCGGGAAGTCCGGCTGGAACCATTCAGTCCTCGACGCGGCCGCGCATCCTCTTGACGGCGGAGCGCCGCTGCTTCTGCTCCAGCCGCTTGGCCGGGGCAGCCCGGGGAGTCTTCGTCCCGCGGCGGGTCTTCGGCACGACCAGCGCCCGTTCGAGCATCGCCACCAGCTTTTCCAGGCAGTCGGCGACGTTCCTGGACTGGTCGCGATGCCGCTGGCTCGAAATGACGATCTCGCCGTCGGCGGTGAGCCTGCCACGCTCCCGCTGCACCAGCCGCTGCCGCACATCCGCCGGCAGATGCGGTGAGCCGATCAGTGGAAACCGCAGCACCGCCTTGCTACTGGTGCGATTGACGTGCTGGCCGCCAGGCCCACTGCTGCGGGCGAACTGCCAGGCGAGCGCCGTCGCGGGGATCCGCACGGGCCCGACCACGATGTCCTTGTTGCGTTCCATGCGCAGGGAGCTCTCGCCGTGCCAGCCGCCGCGCCACCCGGAACACGCGGACCGGTTCGGACGACGGTTCTACCCGCGGATCCCGCAACCGGGAAACAGCCGGCATCGGAAGATTACTCCCGCGGGAGCGTTCGCGACGTGGCATCGGCCGGCGCCACATCGCTGATGCTGCGTTCACTGCTGCAAGCCGGTTCACCGCGGGTCCGGACGGCGGCCGCTGCGGCTGTCAAGTGCGAATCGTGGCCCACGCGGCGCGGTCCCAGTGGCCATTCGTTTCGCCCCCGCGTCCGCGACGCCGGGCTGAAAAACACCCCGTCGATCTTCTCTGGACAGTCTGCGCGCGGCCGTCCCATACTTTCGACCCTTCTGGGGCACTTTGCATTCGACGTTTTGGCAGTCGCGTTTTGCAGTCAGATGGTTCGGTTCCAGGCGGACGGCGTGCAGGAGAAACAGCGAAGCATGTTTCAGGTCGCGATCAGCCAGCTCACCACGTCCCGCTGGGAATTCCCCGAGGAGATGACCCGTCTGGCCCACCACGGGTTCGATTGCCTGTCGCTCTGGCGGCCGAAGCTGTCGGATGTGGGAACGGCCACCGCCGCCGCTTTGCTGGCGAAGGCGGGCGTGCGGGTTTCGAGCCTGCAGTGGGCGGGCGGCTTCACCGGCGGTGACGGCCGCTGCCACCGCGACTGCGTCGCGGACGCCGTCGAGGCGATCGAGGACGCCGCCGTCCTGTCTGCTGCATGCGTCGTGATCCACAGCGGATGCCGCGGTGGCCACACCCGAGCGCACGCCCGCCGCCTGCTCCTCGGAGCCCTGGAAACCTTGGCCCCCATCGCCGCCTCGGCCGGCGTCACCCTGGCGCTGCGACCCCTGCATGCCGCCGCCGCGGACCGGTGCAGCTTCCTGACCACCCTGGCCGAGGCCCTCGAGATCGTGGAGCAGTTCGACGATCCCGCCGTCCGGCTGGCGGTCGATCTGTGGCAGTTCGGCGACGATCCCGACCTGCCGCGGCTGCTGCCCCGGCTGGCCCCGGCCACGGCCCTGGTGCAGGTGGCGGACCGCAGCGGCCCGCCCACGGCCGAGTTGGAGCGGCGGCCAGCGGGCCGCGGCTCGCTCCCACTGGAACCGCTGGTGCTGGGCCTGATCGAGCACGGCTACGGCGGCGATTTCGAGTTCGACCCGGTCGGTGAGGAAGTCGCCTCGCTCGGGTACGACGCCGTTCTGGCGGAGACCCGCGGCACGGCGGATGCCCTCGGCCGGGCTCTGGAGGCGCGGATGCGGTGGTACCAGACGGTGACAGCCACTCCGCAGGCAGCGGCCCTTCGGCCCGGCGGTGCCGCGGAGCAGCCGCTCGCCGCGGGACGCGGCCGGGCCGGTCAGTTCCGCTCCGCCTGGTCGCGCAGATCCCACGCCTCGAGCCAGACGGTTTCCCGCGGCTGAAGGCCGAAGTCTCGGCGGAGCCGCTGGTCGAAATCGTCCATGTGGGCGGCTCCATAGAAGATGGCGATCTTCCGCCGTCCCTTCGCGATCTGCTGCCTGAGGACGTCCAACGCCGCCGCGTTGCGGTCGGTGATCAGCGACGATCCCTGCTCACCGCCGAAGGCCGCGGTGAGGACCTCCATGTCGGTGAACTGCTCGGCCATCAGCCGCCGCAGAATCAGTTCACGGTTCGTTCCGAACAGGATGCCGAAAAGGTCGCCGAATCCGACGTCTCCACCTGGCTGCCGACCGCCGCGTTCGGCCCTGGCCATGCTTTCCTGCATGACCCGGGAAAACATCGTCCACCAGGATTCACCACGCTTGGCCATCGCCGTGTCGAACTCCTGGGGCGACAGGTCTGCATGCACGAAATTGCCGGCCGCGTAGTCAATCTGGTCCAGCTGGAACTCGAGCCCCAGCATCTTCGTCAGCCCCTGCTGAGCAGATCCTATGGCCCCTGCGGGCTTCCTTCCTGGCCGAGGCACCCGCGCGTTGTCGGGAGCCACCAGCTCGTAGAGCACGGCGTCGTATTCGGTGAAGAGCCGATCGAGGGTGTCGTAGTACGTCCGCGCCCCGAGGTGCACGGCACCGACAAGGTCGACCTCCAAAGGCTTCGGCCGGCCGGCGGCCGCAGCCGCCTCGGGCCCCTCCGCATAGGTCACGACCGACGTTTCCAGAGCCAGGGGCTTCCGCCGGGCATCGCGGGTGACTCGTAGAAACCGTTCGTCTCCAGCCTGCGGAAACGCCTGCCCTCGTCCCCGCGGCTGTCGCTCGACGGCGCCGCCCTGGCGGGCTCCCGCAGGCGGCCGCGGCTCCGCGGCACTGGCTGGCACGAGCAGGGCAAGCCAGGCAAGCTGAGCCGCCACGGTGGTCAGGGCAGCCCGCAGGCACACCTTCCGAAACCCTGCTGGATCGCATCTGGGAAACACCGCCGGCATGACAGCAACTCCAAGGGGATGGCGATGGTCAACGCCCCGACCGCTCGCAGCCGATCGACGCTTTCCGCAGGATACCCGAGCCTTCCCCGACCGCCAGCCTTTTCGCCGCGACCGGACCGAATCCCGGCTTAACCAGCAGAGTCCGCCAACTTTCGTCAACTCGGCTCGGCGACGCGACCGATACCTGAGGAGCAATCCGCATCCGCGGAAAAACGGCTCCTGCTCCCCAGGACACCCAAGCGATGGTCACGAACGAGCGGTTCAACAGTCTGGCGGCCCTGATCCTCGTGCTGGCGACGGCCTTGGCGCCCGTCGGCGGCGCCCGCGCCGGGGACTGGATGCCGATGCTGCCCAACCAGGACTTCTACGACTTCCAGCTGTTCGCCCCGCCGGACCTGCAGGACTACGAGATCTATCCGGAGCCGAGCGAGGGGATCTATTTCAACTACGACCGCATCTACTGGGGCATCACGCCCCCGCGGGTGGCCGGCGTCGGCAGGACCGATAAGGGCAACGAACTCATCCCGACCAGCCCCATCTCCCCGGAAGCGATCGTCCAACTCAACAACTCCGCCCTACAAGCGAGCGGCACGAACAACATCAACATCGTCGGCGGTCTGTACACGTT
>JBIJCD010000257.1:0-5608 GCA_044344895.1 Pirellulales bacterium
ACGTGGCAAACCTGGAGACGGAGGCGAGGGGTCGGCGAACGCTCGAGGAGCTTTGGGCCGCCTCGGCCCACGCGACGAGACTTTTGCCGCCCCGAAGCCGTCGCTACACCACACCGGGATGCGCACTAGTGGCGATTGCGGCCGCCGCCTGCGTGGCCTCGGGCGGTCGCGCCGACGAGGGGATGTGGCTCTTCAGTCATCCGCCGCTGGCCAGGATCGAACGCGACCACGCCGCCGCCCTGCAGGGCGTCAAGCTGTCGCCGGAGTGGCTCACCCACCTGCAGCAGGCGTCGGTGCGTTTCAATTCCGGGGGGTCGGG
Organism: Pirellulales bacterium; assembly: GCA_044344895.1. GTDB lineage: Bacteria > Planctomycetota > Planctomycetia > Pirellulales > UBA1268 > CAMCQY01. The sequence continues at coordinate 320 of JBIJCD010000257.1, forward strand.
GTCGTTCGTCTCGGCCGACGGACTCGTGCTCACCAACCATCACGTCGGCGCCGACGCGCTGCAGAAGCTCGGCAGCGCCGACCACAATTACTATCGCGACGGCTTCGCCGCGGCTACCCGGGGCGACGAGCTCCGCTGCCACGACCTCGAGCTCAACGTGCTCGTGTCGATCGAGGACGTGACCGCCCGCGTGCAGGCGGCGGTCGCGCCGGGCTTGGACGCGCCGGAGGCGTTCGCCGCCCGCCGCCGCGTGATGGCGGAGATCGAGAAGGAGTCGCTCGCTGCCACCGGCCTGCGGAGCGACGTGGTGACGCTCTACCAGGGCGGGCTCTACCATCTTTACCGGTCGAAGAAATACACCGACGTGCGGCTCGTCTTCGCGCCCGAGCAGCAGATCGCCTTCTTCGGCGGCGACGCCGACAACTTCGAGTTTCCGCGGTACGACCTCGACGTCTGCTTCTTCCGCGCCTACGAGAACGGCCGGCCGGCGCGGGTGCCGCACCACCTCGCCTGGGGCCGGCGGCCCGTCGCCATGGGCGACCTCGTCTTCGTCTCGGGCCATCCGGGCCACACCGACCGCGGCAGCACCGTGCGGGAGCTCGTGGCGATGCGGGACCGGCAGATTCCCTTTTCGCTGGCGACGCTCAATCGGCTCGAGGTGATGCTCGGGGCCTACGGCGACGAGGGGCCGGAGGAGCGGCGGCAGGCGATGGAGGATCTCTTCGGCGTGCAGAACGGCCGCAAGGCGCGGCAGGGCGTGCTGGCGGGCCTGCTCGATCCCGCCTTCATGCGCCGCAAACGCGAGGCCGAGTCGCGGCTCCGCGAGCGGCTGACGACCTCGCGCCCGGCCGGCGGCTCCGCAGCGCGGCCCGGGCCGTTCGAGCGGATCGAGGAGGCGGAGGATCAGATCGCCAAGGTGGCCCTGCGGCACAACCTGCTGGAGGGAGCGGTCGGGTTCAACAGCCGCTTCTTCGCGAATGCGCGAACGATCCTGCGGGCGGCCGCCGAGGCTGCGAAGCCCAGCGGCGAGCGGCTTCGCGAGTACCGCGACTCCAACCGCGAGTCGCTCGAGTTCCAGCTTTTCTCCGCCGAGCCGATCCACGACGCCTTCGAGGTCGTGAAGCTGGCCGACTCGCTCACGTTCCTGGCGACCGCCCTGGGGCCTGACGATCAGCTCGTGCAGCGGGTGCTTGGCGGGCTGCCGCCGAGGGAGCGGGCGGCGCAGCTGGTCCGGGGCACCGGGCTGGGCACCCGGGCCGGCGATGCGGCCGCGGCCGGGCCGGCCGACGTGCGGCGAAAGCTCTACGACGGAGGTCGGGCGGCCGTCGACGCGTCCCGGGATCCGATGCTCGAACTGGCGCGGATCGTGGACGATGAGGCGCGGTCGCTGCGGAAGGTGGTCGAGGCGGCAGGCGAGATCAAGCGGCAGGCGCATGCCGAGATCACGCAGGCCGTCTTCGCGGAGGAAGGGGCGGGCGTCTACCCCGACGCCACCTTCACGCTGCGGCTTGCCTACGGCACGGTGAAGGGCTACGAGCAGTCGGGGCGGCAGGTGCCGCCGATCACCACCTACGCCGGGCTGTTCGCCCGGGCCCGCGAAAAGCAGGAATCGCCGCCCTTCGACCTGCCCGAGCGGTGGCGGAAGCTCGAGCCCGAGCTCGAGCGGGACGCTGCCTTCATGGACACGCCGTTGAACTTCGTCTCCACCGCCGACATCATCGGCGGCAACAGCGGCAGCCCGGTCGTCAACGTGGCCGGTGAGTTGGTGGGGCTGATCTTCGACGGAAACATCGAGTCGCTCGTGCTCGACCTGGCCTACGACGACGAGCGGGCCCGCGCGGTGTCGGTCGATGCGGCCGGGATCCTGGCCGCGCTGCGGCGGGTGTACCGTGCCGACGCCCTCGTGACGGAGATCACGGCGGGGGCGACGGCGACCGCCGCCGGTCCCGACGGTGCCTGGCGGTCCCTCTTCGACGGGCGGGCGCTCGGTGCCTGGCGGCCCACGAAGTTCGGCGGCGAAGGCGACGTGGAGGTGGTGGACGGCGTCATCCGCATCGGCATGGGTGCCGACCTGAGCGGCATCACCTGGACCGGCGAGGTGCCGCGGCAGGGCTACGAGATCGCGCTGGATGCCCAGCGGGCCGACGGCAACGACTTCTTCTGCGGCCTCACGTTTCCGGTGGGCGAGGATCCCTGCAGCCTGATCGTGGGCGGCTGGGGCGGCGGCTTGGTCGGTTTGTCCAGCATCGACGGCCAGGACGCCTCCCGCAACGACACCACGAGCTTCCACGAGTTCAAGCGGGGCACCTGGTACGCGATCAGGATCCGCGTCACGCCGGAGCGGATCACTTGCTTCATCGACGACGAGCGGGTCGTCGACCAGCCGCTGGCGGGCCGGCGGATCTCGATCCGCGACGAGGTGCAGGCCTCGGTGCCGCTGGGCATCGCCACCTACGCGACGACGGCGCTGGTGAAGAACATCCGCTGGCGTCCTGTTGAGGCGGAGGCTGGAGCTCGGGAGGCACGGCCGTGACCGCGCCGCCTTCCGACGATCGCCCCGACAAGCTCCGCCGCCGCATCGCCGAGGAGGCCGCCCGGCTCGTAGCCGGCGGCGGCGACTCGGCGCGGGCGCGGTTTCGCGCGGCCCGCCGCGTGGCCCGCGGCTGGGTGCCGGAGGAGCGGCTGCCCAGCCACGAGGAGATCCGCCGCGAGCTGGCCCGCGGCAGCGATCCCGCCGCGGGGCTCGGCCATCTGACCGGCGACCGGTTCGACCGGATCGCCGACATCGTGCGGGTGCTCGAGACCGTGAAGCAGGATCCGGTCAGGCATCCGGAGGGGGACGTGCTCGAGCACTCGCTGCAGGTCTTCGACCGCGTGCACGAGGAGCGGCCGTTCGATGAGGAGCTGCTCACCGCGGCGCTCGTCCACGACGTGGGCCGGGCAATCGACCGGGCCGACCCTGTGGCGGCCGGCCTGGCGGCGCTGGGTGATCTCGTCACGCAGCGAACCAGCTGGCTCGTCGAGTCGCTGCCCGTGGCCGCCGCCTACGGCGATCAGTCGCTCGGCGCGCGGGCGCGGCAGCGGCTGGAATCGCACCCCGATTTCCTCGACGCGCTGCTTCTGGCGGAGAGCGACCGCAGGGCATGCGTGCGCGGCTACGATGCGCCGTCGCTCGACGAGGCGATCGCGATCCTGCGAGCGCTGGCGGCCGAGGACGAGCCCGACGCTGCCGGTGAGCCAACCGGCGCGAGCTGACACAGGGCGGGAGGACGCACGCATGGGCACGAAGACGGTCCCGACGTTCTGGTTCGAGCCCCGGCCGTGGATGGACGGCCGCTGGCAGGGGGGCAGCGAGTCGTTCGCCGTCACCAATCCTGCTACCGGCGCGGGCATCGCCGAGGTGCTGCGGGCCGATGCGGCGGCCGTGGAGCGGGCGATCGCCGGGGCGGTGACGGCGCAGCGATCATGGCGCGACGTGTCGGCGGCCGATCGTGGCCGGGTGCTCGTGCGGGCGGCCGCGGCCCTGCTGGCACGGAAGGATGAGTTCGCCCGGCTGCTCACGGCGGAGCAGGGCAAGCCGTATGGGCAAGCGGTCGGCGAGGTGGAGTATGCGGCCAGCTTCTTCCAATGGTTCGGGGAGGAGGCCCGGCGGGTATCGGGCCGGATCGCGCCGCACCCGCAGGCGGGCCGCGAGTTTCTCGTGGAGCAGATCCCGGCCGGTGTGGCGGGCCTGGTGACGCCCTGGAATTTTCCGTTGGCGCAGGGAGCGAAGAAGATCGCCGCGGCGCTGGCGGCAGGCTGTGCCGCCGTGTGGAAGCCGGCCGAGCGCACGCCGTTGGTGGCGCTGGCGACGGCGCCGCTGCTGGCCGAGGCGGGGCTGCCGGCGGGAGTCCTGCAGATCGTACCCGGACGCGGCAGCGTCGTGGGGGGCGTCCTGGCCGCCCATCCGGCCGTCCGCGTGCTCAGCGTGACAGGGTCGACGGCGACGGGCGCCGCCGTGATGGCCGCCGCGGCACCGGGCATCAAGCGGTTATCGCTCGAACTCGGCGGCAACGCACCGTTCATCGTGCTGCCCGACGCGGATCTCGAGCACGCGGCCGACGAGCTCGTGCGGCTGAAGCTCTTCGTGTCGGGGCAGGTCTGCGTGACGGCCAACCGCGTCTTCGTGCCGGCGGCGGTGGAGGAGCGGTTCGCCGCGGCGGTCGCCGCGCGGCTGGCGGCCGCTCGGGTGGGCGACGGCCTGGCCGACGGCGTCGACGTGGGCCCGCTCATCCACGACCAGGCCTGCCGCGACGTGCGGGCGTTCGTGGCCGAAGCCGTGGCGGGTGGCGCCCGGATTATCGCCGAGAACAGGAGCCACGAGGCCGACGCGTCGCTGACGCGGGGCAGCTTCTTCCCGCCGACGCTGCTCGTGGGCGTCCGCGATCGAATGCGGCTGGCCTGCGAGGAAATCTTCGGACCGGTGATCCCGCTGCTCACCTACGAGACAGTGGCCGAGGCGGTCACGCGGGCCAACGACACCCCCTTCGGCCTCGCCGGCTACGTCTACGGCCGCGATCTTGCCGCCTGCCGCGCGGTGGCCGAGCGGCTGGAGGTGGGCATCGTGGGGGTGAACGAGTGGCGGCCGCTCAAGGCGGAGATTCCCTTCGGCGGCGTGAAGACCAGCGGCATTGGCGCCGAAGGCGGCAGCGAGGGCATCCGCGAGTTCCTCGACACGCGGGTGATCTCGTTGCCGCGGCCCGCACTGCCCTGAGCACGCCGCCGGGCCCTTGGCACGCCGACACGCGGCGGCGACACTTGTCGCCGTCACGGGCCGTGAGACCGCGTCGTCGCGGACATCGCCGTGCCAGCCCCCGACCGACACTCAGGATCTCCCATGCCCCTCCCGCTCTCCGAATTGCTGCAGCTGTCCCGCTGGAACACGCCGACCATCTGCAACGGGTGGGAGCAGATCACCTCCCACGACATCGCCGCCGACGGCTTCAACCTGGAAGAGACCCGCGACTTCATGCCGCAGATGGGGCCGATGGCCGGGTACGCGGTCACGCTCGTCATCGAGCCCTCCGCGAAGGCGCACAAGTCGAACGCCTCCGCCTGGGACGACTACCGCCGCTACATTGGCGGCGTCGCCGGCCCGAAGATCGTGGTCGTGCAGGATCTCGACAAGCCCCGCGTCGTCGGCTCGTTCTGGGGCGAGGTCAACGCCAACGTCCATCGGGCGCTCGGCTGCGTGGGCACGATCACAGACGGCGCGATCCGCGATGTCGACGAGATGACGGCCGCCGGATT
>JBIJCD010000259.1:0-5595 GCA_044344895.1 Pirellulales bacterium
GACGGTGACGGCTGCCCGGCGGGGATCAGTTGCCGACGATCGCCGCGAGCCTGTCCCAATAGTCGGGGAACGTCTTCCCCACGCAGGCCGGATCGGCCACGCGCACGCCCGGAACCCGCAGCCCGGCCAGGGCGAGGCTCATCGCCATGCGATGGTCGTCGTAGGTCGCGACCGTGGCTCCATGCAGCGATGCGGGCACGATGGTCATGCCGTCGTGCCGTTCGTCGATCGTCGCCCCCAGCCGCCGCAGCTCGCGGGCAAGGTCGCCGATGCGGTCGGTCTCCTTGTCGCGGATGTGGGCGACGTTGCGGATCGTCGTGGGACCTTCGGCGAATAGCGCCACCACGGCGAGCGTCGGCACGGTGTCGCTGATCGCGTTCATGTCGATGTCGATACCGCGGGACGCCCGGCCACCGACGCTGACCGAGCCCTCGCCCGCTTCGGACCAGGCGACTTCGCACCCCATCCGCTCCAGGGCGTCCGCGAAGGCCACGTCCCCCTGCATGCTGCGGCGGGACAGCCCCTCCACGCGGACGATTCCGCCCGTGATCGCGGCCGCAGCCAGAAAATAGCTGGCTGCGGAGGCGTCGGGCTCGATCGCGTAGGTGCGTCCCCGGTACCCGGTCGGCGGAATCCGCCAACCGTGGGATCCCACCGGCTCGCAGGAGGCACCGAAGGCTTCCATCACCCGCCGCGTCATGTCGAGGTAGGGCAGCGACACGAACTCCCCGGCGAAATCGATCGACAGGCCGCGGGCCGTGCAAGGCGCGATCATCGCCAGGCCGCTGGCGAACTGGCTCGACGTGCCGCCCCGGACGCTCGTGACACCACCGACGATTCCCCGGCTGCGGATCACCACCGGCGGACAGGCACCGGGGCTCTCCGCCACCGCGTCGACGCCCAGAGACCGCAGCGCCTCGAGCAAATCGCCGATCGGCCGCTTGCGCATCCGCGGCGTGCCATCGAGCCGATACAGTCCCTGGCCCACGGCGCACACGGCCGACAAAAACCGGATCGTCGTCCCGCTCGCGGCGCAGTCGATCGTCGCCTCGGCAGCGGGCACCGTGCCGCCGGAACCGACCACGCGGATCTCGCCGCGGCCCCAGTCCGCCTCGACGCCGACGCCCAACGCCCCCAACCCGGCGGCCATCACCCGCGTGTCCTGGCTGTCGAGCGCACCGGTGAGCAGGCTCGCCCCTCGCGCCAGGCCGGCGCACACGAGCGCCCGATTGGTGATGCTCTTCGATCCCGGCGGGCGGATCGACCCGCGGATCGGACGCGGGCAGACGGCGATGTCGATGGCGTCGGTCATGGATTGGTCACGGCGTGAGGGTGATAGGATACCACCATGCAGCACGTTTTCGGCGCACCCCTCGCGGCCTACGACTTCGCGATGCCACCCCTGATCCGGTTCGGCGCCGGCAGGGTCGCCGAGATCGGGGACGTCGTCGGGATGTGGGGCCGGGAGGCGTGGCTCGTCGTCGGCGGCCGGAGTTTCGCGGCCTCGGGCGCCCGGGAGCGAATCGACGCCGGCCTTGCGGCGGCCGGCATCCCGCAGCGGGTCATCGCCTCCTCCTCGGGCGAGCCCACCGTCGATCAGGTCGTCGACGCGCTCGCCACGCTGCCGGCTGAGCGGGGGAACGGCCCGGTCGTCGTGGCGGTCGGTGGAGGATCGACGATCGACCTTGCCAAGGCGGTGGCGGCGCTGGCGGCCCTCGTGCCGCCCGGCACCGCGGACCGCGGCACGATCGAGCCCCTCGTCGTCGACCACCTGGAAGGCGTCGGACGCGGCCTCTCCATCCGCCACTGGCCCTTGCCGGTCGTGGCCGTGCCCACCACCGCAGGCACGGGCGCGGAGGCCACCCGCAACGCCGTGCTCTCCTGCCCGCGTCGCGGCTTCAAGAAGAGCATGCGCAGCCCCCTGATGGTGCCCCGGGCCGCGATCGTCGACCCCGACCTGACGGCTTCCTGCAGCCGTGGCACCGTGATCGCCTCCGGGCTCGACTGCATCACGCAGCTGATCGAATCGTTCGTCTGCCGATTCAGCCGGCCGCTGCCGCGGGCGCTGGTGCTCGAAGCGCTGCCCCGCGCCCTGCAGGCTTTTCCCCGCCTGGTGGAACCACCGCCGCCCGGCGTTCCGACGGCCGGCGATCCCGGCACCCTGGCGGCCGACCGCGCCGCGATGAGCCACGCGGCCCTGATCTCAGGCATCGCACTGGCCAACTCGGGGCTGGGCCTGGCACACGGCGTGGCCGCCGCGCTGGGGATCGCCTGCGGCACGCCGCACGGCATCGCCTGCGCCACGATGCTCCCGGCCGCGATGCGGGTCAACCGGGTCGCCGCCCGCCACGACTTCGCGATCCTGGAACGGTGCGTCGATTCCCACGCGGCGCCGGCCGATGACGAGGCGGCCGACGCCTTCGTGGCGCGAATCGAGCGACTCTGCCTGGCGGCGCCGCGCAGGCTCGCCGAACTCGGCGTGCGAAGGGATCAGCTCGACTGGCTCGCGGAAAACTCCGGTGGAAACAGCATGCGCGGCAACCCGGTACAGCTGGATACGGCCGCGGTCCACCGCCTGCTGGCGGAGATGCTGTAGGTTCTGTCCGAAAACTCAGCCCGGTTGGCTGCGCAAAAGCAGACGGCCGAGCAGAGTTTTCAGACAGAGCCTAGGGCGATTTCGGTTTCCGTCGACCACGATCGCACGAGGTCGCGTTGGTGGCGGCCTACCTGCCTTCGGCAGCGATGGCGAACAAGGGATCGTCGAGCAGCGGCACCAGCGTCTCGACGTCGGCGCCGGCCGCACGCGCCTTCTCCAGCCGTTCGCGGGCCAGCCGCAGCTCGGGCTCCTCCCGAACCATCTGAGACGCCGCGATCGCAATGTCGATGCCGGGATCGTCCTCGGCCCACGCCGACACGATCGCGACCACGAGCCCGGCGGGGATCTTCTCCCGCGGAACCGTCCTGGGTGATCCGGCGGCGCGGAAGACGCACTGTTCGTCGTCGATCTTCTCGATGATGACCTTGCGCTCGCCCACGTCGTAGCCGGCGCCAGGCTGCACGGCATCCAGCGCAGACGCCCGGGCGTCGAGAAATCTCCGCTGGCTCGCCGCCAACCGCTGCCAGCCGTCCAGCCGGCGGCGACCGGCGGGACTGCGGGCACGACCGGCCGCCGCCTCGAGCAGCGACGCGACGGCGTCGTCATCCTCGTTCCTCAGGGCGGCGAGCACGTCCGCCAGCGATTGGTCGAGCGATTTCGACTCCTCCGGTGTCATCTCGTCGAGCGTGGCGGCGGTGGGCTTGGGCTTCGTCACGGCCCTGTCGGCTGACCGCGGTCGGGGCGCCGGCGGCTGCTCCGTGGGGGCCTCGGCGACGGCGCGTGTGCCAGCCATCGCCGCGTCCGGGGACGCGGTCCGTGGTCGGCGGGGACGCGCCCGCGGCGGAGGCTGATCCGTGGCGTCGGTGGTCGGGCCGGATGCAGTCCGGCCTTCGGCGCCACGAACGGCCAGCCCGGCGTTCTGCGGTGGCTCCGCCTGTCGGCGCGGATCGCCTTGATCGGTGGCCTCGTTCGCATCCTGGCCATCCTCCGACGCCATGCGGTCGTGGTGGCCGGCTTGCCGGGGCTTCACCACCAGCACGTAATAGCCGAGCCCTCCGGCAACCAGGGAGAGGCCGACCATCGCCAGCGAGATCCCGAGCACCGGCGTTTTCTTGCGGTAGACGGTCGTACGGATCTTGATGGCCGCCGGCCCGTCGGCCGGCTGCGGCGCGACGGCGGCCGGCGGCGGCACGGCCGGAATGGGCACCGGCGGCGGCACGACGGGAGGTGGTGACGGTGGTGCCGCCGCGGCCCGCTTCGGAGCGAGCGTCGAGGGGGCGGGCGGGCGGCGAAACGCCGCTGCGGCACCGGCCGGCTGCCCCGAGCCGGTGGCGATCTCCGCCAGCACGCTTTCCCGTGCGGCCTCCACCCGCTTCACGAACCCGGCGCGGAAGGATTCGAGCGGACCGGCCGACACGGCCCGCAGCCGCGCCAGTCGGGCATCGGCCGCCCGCAGCACGGCCAGCGGGTCCCGCTCCTCCGGCGTCACGCCGAGCACACGGCGGTGATCGCCGAGATCGGCGGCATCAATCCCGAGCCACTCGCGGCAGGGATCCTGGGGGGCGTCGGATGGCATGCTACAAACGTGTCGCTGGTGGACTCGCCGGACGCGGGCGAGTGTAGCAGAGTGCCGTGGGCCGGTCAGGACCGCGACCAGACGGTCATCTCGGCGATCGTGTGCTGGTGCTTGCGGGCGGTCTCACGGATCACGAACGGGATGTCCTGCCGATGCACGAGCCGGAAGCCCGGCTCCAGCGCTCGCTCCAGCCCCTCCAGCGTCGTCAGCGGCTCACCGTGCTCGCGGCGTCCGCCGATCCATTTGGCTTTCGGCGTGTATTCCTCCAGCCACGTGTAGGGGGACGTGAGCACCAACAGTCCTCCCGTCAAGATCCGGTCGCGGATGCCCTCGAGGAACAGCACGGGATCGTAGAGCCTGTCGATGAGGTTGCCCGCGAAGACGAGGTCGTAGCCGGTATAGAGGGCCTTCAAGTTGCAGGCGTCCCCCTGCATGAAGAGCACCCGCTGGCCGACCGGCTGCAGCCCCAGGCCGTCGAGCGACACCGTCCGAGCCAGCGTCAGCTCCCCCTCCGTGGGAATCTCGTAGAGCACGTCGCCCCCCTGCTGCAGCCGCACGCCCGACTGGATGAAGCGGGCCGAAAAGTCGACGGCGTCCACGTGCCCGAAAAAGCGGGCGAATTCGAAAGCCGACCGGCCCACGGAGCAGCCGATGTCGAGGCACCGGCCGCGGCGGTCGGCGGGCACGTGCCGCATCGCTGCCTCGACGCACGCCTGGGGGAAATTCGGCACGCCGAGCGGCCCCGGCCCGTAGTGGAATTCGAGGTACTGCGTGACGAGTTGGTCGGTCTCGTAGAGCCGCGAGCCCTCGGTGGCGGCTTCGCTCCCTGGCTCCTCGACGATGGTGCGGAAGCCGGCGTGCTGGAAGAAGTGCCGCCGGAAGGCGTATCGCGCGCTCGCCAGTGATTCGTTGCCCGTCGAGATCCAGGAGCCGCCCTTGATCAGGTTGTGCCGGCCATCGAACGTGGGCACGGAAAAATCGTCGTACAGCGGATGAACCTCGAAGCCCTTGAAGGGCATGATCGGCGTCCGTGTCCACTGCCAGACGTTGCCGACGACGTCGCAGAACTCTCCCTGCGGGAAGGCGTCGACCGGCGTGCTCGACGCGCCGTGTTCGAGGTTGATGTTGCCCGGCGCCCGGTGCCAGGCGGGCTGGTCGGCCGACAGGTCCGCCGGCAGGGTCTGCCGCAGCGCGTACCAGTGCGGCTCGGTCGGCAGCCTGACGTTTTCCCCCGTCCTGGCCGCCAGCCACGCGCAGTAGGCCTGTGCCTCGAGGCAGTTCACCTCCACCGGCCAGTTGAGCGGCAGCGGGACCTCCTCGAGCAGATTTCGCTGCCGGTAGCCGCCCGCCGCATCCCGCAGCCAGAATTTCGGATGCCCGGCCCGCGTGTAGTGCAGCCAGCCGCGGCCCTCCTCCGTCCACC
>JBIJCD010000533.1:0-5581 GCA_044344895.1 Pirellulales bacterium
CCCCGCCATCCCCGCGTTCGTGGCACTGGGCTACGACGAATCCCGGCTGCGTCGCGGCCTCGAGCAGCCCCGGACAGCCCCGGACAGCCCCGGCCGGCGTTAGAACCGGAACTTCGGCCATATTTTCAACGAATTTTGGCCACTCGATCCGAGATTTCCCAGTGGGTAGTCTGTCCCGCCTGGGGCGACCTTGCGCCCCCGTCGTCGTTTCGGATCATGGCTGCCGATCCGGAATCGGGCTGGTTTTCCCCACGGCAGCCCCGGCGGCGACACACCGCGGCACACGAAGGCGGAGCACGATGCGAAGCGGCATGAAGCATGGTCACCTGATCGTCGGATCGTTCTCCCGGTCGCGACGGCGGGTTCGGAGCGGCGGATCCGTGGCGTCGACCCGGCGGCTCGCCACCGAGCGGCTGGAGCACCGCCTGGCGCTGGCGGTGCTCACGCCGTTCACGGTCCGCTACACGACCAACGCCCCGGGCGACATCACGTTCGCCGCGAACACGCTGATGACGGCCGGCCCGCCCGCCACGCCCACGGAGATCGCCAACGCCCAGAACGGCATCGGCACGAAGGTCAACAACAACGACTTCACGATGGCCTACGTCGACATCGACGCCGACGCCGCCACGTGGAACTCGAGCGCGTCGGCGCTCGTCATGCCCGCCGGCTCCCAGGTGCTCTTCGCCGGCCTCTACTGGGGTGCCCGCACCAACAGCACGTTTCAAACCGGCCTGACCGCCGAGCGGGCGCTGGTGAAGTTCAAGGCGCCCGGTGACGCCGGCTACACCGACCTCACCGGCACCGTCATCGGCACGACGAACAGCAGCTACCAGTCGTTCTCCGACGTTACGAGCATCGTGCAGGCCAAGGGCGCTGGCGTCTACACGACGGCCAACGTCCGCGCCGTCTCCCAGGCCAGCGACTTCTACGCCGGCTGGTCGCTCGTCGTCGCCTACCAGGCGCCCGACGCGACCGTCCGTAACCTGACCGTCTTCGACGGCTACGGCGACGTCCGCAGCAGCGACCCGGCCATCTCGATCACGGTCAGCGGCTTCAAGGCCCCGACGTCCGGACCGGTCAACGCCACGATCGGCTTCGTCACCTACGAGGGCGACCTCGGCTACACCGGCGACACCGTCACGCTCGACGGCGGCCTGAAGAACAACAAGGGCAAGCCGATCATCTCGACGCTCGCCGACGCCACGAATCCCGCCGGCAACTTCTTCAACAGCTCCATCTCGAATCGCGGCAGCCTCGTCACCACGAAGAGCCCCAACTACGTCAACCAGATGGGCTTCGACGCGAACCTCATCTCGGCCGACGGCCTCATCGCCAACGGGGCGACCAAGGCCACGATCAACATGAAGACGGGCGGCGAGACCTACTACCCAGGCGTCGTGACGACGGCGATCGACCTCTTCGCGCCCGAGGTCACGGTCGACAAGCAGGTCTTGGACGTGAACGGCGGCACCGTCGATGCCGGTGACATTCTCCGCTACACGATCACCGTCTCCAACGCCCCGACGGCGTTGGAGACTGCGGCCAACGTCCTGCTCACGGACGTCATCCCGACCGGCACGACCTACAAGCCGGGCAGCCTCGCGGTCACCGCGGGCGCCAACACCGGCGAGAAGACCGACGCGGCCGACGGCGACCAGGCCGAATTCCTGTCCGGCTCGAACACGGTGCAGGTCCGGCTCGGCACTGGGGCGGCCGGCTTCGGCACCAGCGGCGGCAAGCTCACGGCGGGCCAGTCGACGACGCTTACGTTCGAGGTGACGGTGAACGCCGGGCTCCCCGGCGCGACGCTGATCGCCAACACCGCGACCGCGACGCTCACCGGGGAGACGAGCAAGGGCAGGTTCACCGCGATCGACACCGCCACGATCGCCACGCCCGGCGCCGTGGACCTCGCGGTCACGAAGGACAACGGCCGCACGCAGTACGTGCCGGGCATGGACACGTCGTACACGATCACGGTCTCGAACGTCAGCCAGACCGGCGCGACCGGCGCCCGCGTCCTCGACATCATGCCCGCCGAACTCACGGACGTGACCTGGAGCGTGGCCTACTACGGCGGCGCGACCGGCCCGCTCACCGGCACCGACGACATCGACGAGCTGCTCGACCTGCCGGCAGGCAGCAGCGCCGTCTTCACCGTCACCGCGGCGATCCGGCCCGAGGCCTACGGCAACATCGCCAACACCGTCGCCGTGACGCCGCCCACGGGCGTGCCCGACGTCGACGAGTCGAACAACATCGCCACCGACACCGACACCTACCTGCGCCGCGGCGATTTCACGCTCGCCAAGTACGTCTTCGACGAGAACGGCGGCACCGTGCAGCCGGGCGACGTCCTCTCCTGGACGATCCAGGTGCGCGGTCCGTCGGCCGCCACCACCGCCAATGGCGACAATCTCGACGGCGCCCTGCCCGAGTCGGTGACCAACGTCATCCTGAGCGACCTGATCCCGGACAACACCACGTTTCTGCCCGGCTCCCTGCGCGTGGCCGAGGGCCTCGAGGCGCCGTTCGTCGGCATGACGGACGCGGTGGACGGCGATCAGGGTGAGTTCCTGGGGAACGCCGTACAGTTCCAGGTCGGCACGGGCGCCGGCGGCGCGGCTCCGCCGCCGGCGGTGGGCGGCACGCTCGCCCCCAACGTGATCTACGTCGTCCGGTTCCGGACGACGGTGGACGCGGGGCTGCCGAGCGGCACCGTCATCTCCAACACGGCCACCGCGACCGGCACCGGCCTGGTGTCGAACTTCCACTACGAGGCGACCGACTCGGCAGGCGTCGTCACGACGGGCGGCGCGGACATCAGAGTCGAAAAGACGGCCAGGGGCCAGTTCGTGCCCGGCGCCCCGCTGACTTACTCGATCCTGGTCACGAACAACGGGCCGAGTCCGGCCCCCACGGTGTCGGTTGCCGACACCCTGCCGGCTGCCATCACGTCGGCGGCCTGGACCGTCCAGTATTTCCACGGCGGCTCCGGCCCGCAGAGTGGTTCGGGCGACGTGAGCACCACCTTCGACCTGCCGGTCGGCGGCCAGGCGCTCGTCACCGTCACCGGACAGACTCCCGCCGACTATGACATCACGATCCCGCTCGTCAACGAGGTCGTCGTGGACGGCGGCCTGCCCGACCCGAACCCCGACGACAACCGCGACACGGTCACACAGATCGCGGCCCCCGTCACCGATCTCGCCGTCACGAAAACCGACGGCCAGACGGCCTACGTGCCCGGGCAGACGGTCACCTACACGATCACGGTGACCAACGCCGGCCCGAGCTATGCGTACTCCTCGTCGGTCGTCGATCCGCTCGACCCGGCCGTCATCGACGTCGCGGCCGCGACCTGGACCGGCGGCTATGCGGGCCCCGCGGGCTTCGTCGGTGGCGCCGGCTGGACCGGCACGAGCGGCTCCGGCACCGGCTCGCTCAGCGAGATTCTCGACGTCCTGCCCGTCGGGGGCACGGTGACCTACACCGTCGTCGCCCCGACGCGCTCCACGGCCACGGCGAAGCTGGTCAATACCGTCACGGCGACGCCGTCGAACCTCTCCAACGACCCGAATCCGACCAACAACTCGGCCACCGACACCGACGACCCGCGGCTGCCGGCGGAGCTGCTCGTGGAAAAGTCGGTGGTCGACGGCGACGGCGGCTCCGTCGAGGTCGGAAACAGGCTCACCTACACGATCGTCGTCACGAACCCAGCCGCTCCGGCCGGCGCGAACCGTGACACGGCCATCAACGTCACGCTGACCGACGTGATTCCGGCCAACACGACGTACGACGGCAACCTCTTCACCAGCCAGGGTGACGTGAGCTACACGCCGGCGAACGGCGTGACGGGCGATCTGCTCTCGATCGCCCCCGGAAACTCCGTCACGATCACGTTCGACGTGATCGTGAACGTCGGCACGCCGGCCGGCACGGCGATCGTGAACAACGCACTCGTGGACGGCAAAGGCGAACTGAGCGACAAGCAGCTCGAAGGCGAGGCCGGTGTGGCCGTGATCACGGCGGCCCCGCTCGCCGATCTGTCGATCGCGAAGTCGGCCACGCCGGCCGCCACCTACGTGCCGGGGCAGCCGCTCACCTACACGCTCGTCGTGTCGAACCGGGGCCCCGCCGCGGCCACGAACGCCCGCGTGCAGGATCTCTTTCCTGCAGCCTACGGCCCCGTGACGTGGAGCGTGGTGTATGCCGATGGATCGACCGGCAGTGGCTCGGGTGACATCGATGAGCGGGTCGACCTTCCGGTCAACGGTACCGCCACCTTCACCGTGACCGGCAGCGTGCCCAATTCCGCTCGCCCCTGGCCGACCCTGCTCACGAACACCGCCACGGTCACGCCGGACGCGGGCACGAGCGACCCCGACCCGACCAACAACGAGTCGACGACGACCAATCTGCTGACGCCGATCTGCGATCTGGCGATCGTGAAGACCGACGGCAAGTCCACCTACGTCCCCGGCGCTCCGGTCGTCTACACGATCACCGTCACCAACACCGGGCCGAGTTTCGCCGAGGGAGCCCGCGTCACCGACACGCTCGACCCGGCGATCATCACCTCCGCCACCTGGACGGCGGCGTTCACCGGCAGCGGCGCCGCGGGCGTGGCCAGCGGCAGCGGCTCGATCGACCAGCTCATCGACCTGCCGGTGGGGGGCACGGCCGTCTACACCGTGACCGCACAGACGTCCGCGGCGGCCACCGGCACGCTCGTCAACAAGGCGAAGGTCGCGCCGCCGACGGGCGCCACCGATCCGGATCCGCTCGACAACGAGTCGGCCGACGTCAACACGCTCCTGCCGCCCGCGAAGCTCGTCGTCACCAAGAGCGTGCGGGACGTGAACGGCGGCTTCGTCGTGGCCGGTGACATCCTCCGCTACACGATCACCGTCGCCAACAACCCCGGCGTCGTGGGCAACACCGAGAACGCCCTCGACGTGATCCTGAACGACGCGATTCCTGCCAACACCACCTACAAGCCGGGCACGCTCAAGGTCACCGGCGGCGCCAACGCCGGCGCGAAGACCGACGCGGTCGACGCCGACCAGGGTGAGTTCATCTCCGGCTCCAACGCCGTGCGGTTCCAGCTCGGCACCGGTGCGGGCGCCGGCACCGGCACGCCGGTAGGGGGACGGCTCTCCGGCGGCCAGTCGACGACGGTCACGTTCGACGTCACGGTGAACGCCGGCATCCCGCTTTCCACCCTGATTACCAACACCGCTACCGCCACCGGCACGGGTCAGGTGTCGGGCTCGCCGCTGCAGGGCAGTGGCACCGCGGGCATCACGACCGCCGTGGGCGCCGACCTCGCCATCGTGAAGACCGGCCCGGCGACCGTCACGCCCGGCAACACCGTCACCTACCAGCTCGTCGTGACGAACACCGGCCCGGGCACCTCCACCAACGCCCAGGTGCAGGACCTGCTGCCGGCCGGGCTGACGAACGGGCAGTGGACGGCGACCTATTCTGGTAACGCCACCGGCCCGGCCAGCGGCTCGGGCAGCGTCAACACAAGCGTCACGCTGCCCCGCAGCGGTCGGGCCACGTTCACGGT
>JBIJCD010000448.1:0-3169 GCA_044344895.1 Pirellulales bacterium
GAGCCTGGCCTCGAGCGCGGCGATCCGCTGCCGCTCGGCGGAGATCGCCTCCGTCACGTCATCGAACGATCCGAGCTTGCCGGCAACGCTCGGCAGAGCGATCGCTTGGGCGTCCTGCGTGTCGGCGATCACCAGGAACGGGTCGGCGGCGGTCGCTCGGCCACCGGCCGCCGTGCACGCCAGCCAGACTGCCAGCCAGGCCGCGGCCCGAGCCGCAGGACGTGACCGCGTGCGATCAACGCCGGCTGATCGTGGTCGATTCGTGCAGATGGTGACCACGGTAGCCTTCTCCCAGCTTGCGCCACCGGAATGATCGGTACCGTCGATGATGAAGCTTGATGATTGGGCTGTTTCCTGAGGCGACCGACAGGAAAACCGCGAGCCAAGCGGCAGGGCGGGCGAAATGCGCAGGCCGGCGAAGGCCGCGTCAGGTCGCGACGTGTGCCAGCGGCAGCTGCATGGTGAATGTCGTGCCGCCGCCGGGCGGGCTCGTGACGGCGATCCTGCCGCCGTGCCGCTCCACGATCGAACGGCAGATCGCCAGGCCCAGGCCGCCGCCGCGGGCGGCCGCGGTGCGGGTTCGCGAGGCGTCGGTCTTGTAGAAGCGGTCGAACACTCGGGG
This sequence comes from Pirellulales bacterium, assembly GCA_044344895.1. Taxonomy (GTDB): domain Bacteria; phylum Planctomycetota; class Planctomycetia; order Pirellulales; family UBA1268; genus CAMCQY01. The sequence goes on from JBIJCD010000448.1 coordinate 623, forward strand.
GATGTGCTCGGGCGGGATCCCGCAGCCGGTGTCGTCGACGGTCGCGACGGCCCGTCGGCCATCCCGGTCGTGGCGGATCGATACCGTCACCCTGCCCCCCGCGGGTGTGAACCGGATCGCGTTGTCCAGCAGATTGCCGAACACCTGCCTGAGCTGCGACTTGTCGCCCGCCACTGGCACCGGTTCGGATGCGTCTACCGCCAGGCTGACCGACCGCTCCTCCGCCGCCCCCGCGAACATCGCCGCCGTTTGCTGAGCGACGGCCGACAGGTCGACTTGTTCGTGGGTGGGGCGGGGCAAGTTGTCGCCGGTCTCCGCCAGGAGCAGCAGGTCGTTGGCGAGCTTCGACAGGTGACGCGCCTCCTCGAGCACGTCGGCCAGGGTGTCGCGGTACTGGTCGGCCTGGCGATCCTGGGAGATCGCCACCTCCAGCGAGCTCTGCATCGCCGCCAACGGACCGCGCAGCTCGTGGGCGGCGTCGGCCACGAACTGCTGCTGCCGCTCGACGTGCCCAGCCACCTGGTCGAGCAGACGGTTGATCGTCAGCGACAGGCGGTCGAGTTCGTCGCGGGTGCCACGCACCTCCAGACGGTCGCCCAGCCGCGTGGGCCGCAGGTTTTCCGCGGTGCGCAGGATCTCGGCGACCGGCTGGGTGGAGCGGACGGCCAGCCAGTAGCCGACCAGCGGCGTGAGCAGGGAGAGGCCTGCGGCCACCGGCAGCAGCAGCCGCGACAGCGTGCGGACATCGTCGTCGAGAAACCCGGTGGACATCCCGATCCGGACGTGGAAGGGCTCGTCGACCGGGTCGGTAATCCGCCGCCGGGCGAAGCGATACGGGCCCACCTGCACCAGATTCTCGAATTTCTGGGGGTTGAGGGGATACCTGGCGACCTCCTCCGGGCAGCTCTCGCTCTTCCAGATCGTGGTGCCGTCGTCGGTGAGCAGCTGCGTGAACCAGCCCCGCTCCTCGTGTGCCATGGCTTTTCGGCGCAGCTCGTCGACCACGGCATCGGTGTTGGGGTAGAGATCCCGCAGCGCTATCGCCGTCTCATTGACCTCGCCGCGGAGCACGGTGTCGGCCTCGCGGTAGAGCACCGCACGGCCGCCGATCTGCACCGCCAGCAGGGCCGCGAGCATCACCAACAGCACGACGGCGGAGTTCCAGGCCGTGAGCCGGACCCGCAGGGTGGCCCAGGGAATGCGTCTAACCAGCCGCGAGGGCATATCCGCGTCCCCGGATCGTGCGGATGACCGAGTCGCCGCGGCCCTTGTCGAGCTTGCCGCGGAGCCGATTGATGTGCACCTCGATCACGTTCGTCGGCCCGTCCCAATCGAAGCCCCAGACGTGCTCGCAGAGCATCTTTCGCGTCACGACTTGGCCACTGTAGCGCATGAGCAGCTCGAGGATGCTGAACTCGGTGGGCGTGAGCTCGATCGTGCGGTCGTCGATGGTGAGCCGCTTCGTGGCGAGGCTGAGCCGCAGTCCCCCGGCCTCGATCTCCATGGCCGGCTTGTGGGCCGTGCGGCGGTGGATCGCCTCGATCCGGGCGAGCAGTTCGTCGATGGCGAAAGGCTTTACGAGGTAGTCGTCGGCGCCCGCTTCGAAGCCGGAGAGCTTGTCGGGCACCGTGCCGCGGGCCGTGAGCACGATCACAGGGGTGCGCACGCCCGCGCTGCGGGCCGCGCGGAGGACATCGAGGCCGCTCTTCTTGGGCAGCATCAGGTCGAGCACGACGATGTCGCTCGACAGGAGCGTCTTGTCGCGGATCGCCGCTTCGCCGTCGGCCACCCAGGTGCACTGGTGGCCCGCCTCGCGGACGGCCGTGCTCACGGCCCGTGCGATGACCGGATCATCCTCGACGATCGAGACGTGCATGACAGCCACCGTAGACGGGAAATACTTGTCGCTTTCAATTGTGCAAGAGCGATTGTCCGCCCGCCGCTCCATGGTAACCTCCGCGGGTCAGCTGGGCCCAGCATTCCGTCGCCGGCACCCCGGGGTGCGCAGCCGAGTGGGAGCGTTGTGTTGCGTCAGGAAGAGAGCCAGTCAGTCGATGCCGACGAGGCCCCGCGGGGTGATCTCGCCGGATTTCGCAAGTACCTGTGGAACGACCTGCCGGCCGGGTTTCTGGTTTTCCTCGTCGCCCTGCCGCTCTGCCTCGGGATTTCCCTCGCCTCGGGGTTTCCGCCCATCGCAGGAGTCTTGACGGCGATCGTCGGTGCCTGCATCACGACCGCGATCAGCGACTCGGAGTTGACGATCAAAGGGCCGGCGGCCGGCCTCATCGTGATCGTCCTGGGAGCCATGCAGGCGCTGGGTTACTCGGGCGGCTTGGATGCGGAGGCCGATCTGCAGGCCTACAGAATGACGCTGGCGGTGGCCTGCGTCGCCGGGGTCCTGCAGGTGCTCTTCGGGCTGTTTCGCGCCGGCGTGCTGGGGGATTTTTTTCCCACTGCGGTCGTGCACGGCATGCTGGCGGCCATCGGTGTGATCATCATGCTCAAGCAGCTGCCGGTGGCAGTCGGCCAGAAAGCGGTTGGCGAGCC
>JBIJCD010000261.1:0-5565 GCA_044344895.1 Pirellulales bacterium
CGCCACCTCGGCGACCCGGTCCCCGGCCGACAGCGACACATAGGCCTTCTCTGCATCGGGCCCGACGGCCACGCACCGCGGCTCGCTCCCCAGCCGCACCCTGCCGGTCTCGACGAGCCGGCCATCCACCACGTCCACTGCCACCAGGCATCCACCCTCGAGCGTCGCCACCAGGAAACGGCCGCCCCGCCGCCGCACGACCGAGATCGGCCGCGCTCCCACGGCGAGGTCCTGCACCCGGCGGCCTGCGACTCGGTCGACCAGCGTCGCCGTGCCCGCCCCGGACGCGACCACCAGCCAGCGGCCGTCTTCCGACACCGCCACGTCGACCGGGCTGGCATAGCCGGTTGGCCGCGTCTCCGTTCGGCTTCCGTCGGCGGCGAACGCCGGCGGGCAGATCACCGCGGCACACAGCGTCACCGACGCGGCGAGGTGGCGGAGAGACCGGCAACCGTTCAACCCGACGTTCATGCTCGCGCCATGGATGCAGAACCACGGGAGAGCACGACGACCAGCACCGCGGCTGACCAAACTGTCCCGGGACGGGAGTCATCGTATCCGCCGGGGGCTGCAGCCACCGAGACGAGCGAGTCACCCCAGGGCGATTGCCCGCCCCTCACCCGGCCGAGTAGAGTTCCCGCGGCGAGGGGCAGCGCCGTCTTTACAAGGACGCTGAGATGCAGCCGCGCCCCCGATCCGCCAGTTCCCGGCGTCGCCTCGCATTCGAGGCCTTGGAACACCGTCAGGTCCTTGCCGCCATCACCGCGGGCCCGCCCGCCGCGCCGATGAGCCTGTCGGCGCTGGTGGTGTCGCCGGCGGAAGTCGGCCTCTCCTGGGAACGTGGCGACGACGCCGATACGGCCGTCGTCATCGAGCGCCGCACCGGCCCCGCCGGCGGATTCGCCGAGCTGGCGGTGCTGCCAGGCGGCGAGCACGTCTACACCGACGTCAGCTGCTGGGCCGGCACCAGCTACACGTATCGGGTGAAGGTTCGCGGTCCTGGCGGCGACTCCGCCTATTCACCCGAGTTGACCACCACTTCCGCGGACGTGGCCGCCGACGCCTTCGCGACCGTGACCGATCTCGTCGCCACGGCGGTGTCCGCCACGACGGCGACGGTGTCGTTCGCCGACGTCAACGCCGGAGCCGCTTCCTACCTCGTCGAGCGTTCGGCCAACGGGCTCGCCTACCAGGTCGTCGCCTCGCTGGGCGGCGGTACGTCCTGGCTGGACACGGCGCTCGAGCCAGGCGGCAGCTACTGGTACCGCGTCCGTGGCACGGGCTGGGCTCGAGCGACATCCGACTACTCGACGCCGGTGCAGCTCGTGCTGCCGGGTCGCGCGGCGGCGGCACCGATCGAGCCGCACGACGTGACCGCCGATGCCCTGTCGGCGACGGCGGTGCGGGTGTCGTGGACGCCACGGGACCCGCTGCCGGTCGCCTCCGTGATCGAACGGAGCGTGGGCTGGGACCCGTGGCATCCCGTCACCTGGACGACGATCGCCACCACGGCGGCCGGCGCGACGTCCTACGTGGACGAGGGGCTGTCGCCGGAGACCCCGTATCTCTACCGGGTGCGGGCGACCCGCGGCGGTACCGACTCGGCGGCTGGCCGGCCGGCCAGTGACGTGATGCACGTCCTCTTTGGCGAGGCGGTCGCGGCGGTGACTGCCAGCAGCGCCACGGGAGCTGCGAAAACCTACGACATCGGGCCGGGCCGTCCGCTCGCGCGGCTGGCGGACTTGGATTGGTCGCGGCTGGGGCCGGGCGACACGGTCAACATCCACGCCAAGCCGGGTGGCTACCGCGAACTCATCCAGATCTCCAGCCGCGGCACCGCGGGCTCCTGGATCACGATCAACGGCGTGCCCGATCCCGTGACCGGCGAACTCCCGGTCATCGACGGCCGGGATGCCGTGCTCGCGGGACAGTTTCGCAATCACTGGGAGGGTCTGCACGGCTACGGCGCCGTCGTGGTCGGCGCGCGGCCGGGATTCGCCCAGGGCTACAAACCAGGGTACGTCACGATCCGGGGGCTGGACATCCGCGGCTGTGCGGTGGGCAACAGCTTCATCGACGTGGACGGAACGCGCAGGCCTTACGGCAACGTGGGAGCGGGGATCTACCTGGAGCGGTGCGATCACGTGACGATCTCCGGCTGCACCATCCACGACAACGGCGAGGGAATCTTCGGCGCCGGCCAGTCGACATTCGACCGGCTGATGACCGACATCGTCGTCGACTCGAATCGCATCTTCGGCAACGGCAACGTCGGCAGCGAGCGGGAGCACAACACCTACATCGAGGCGGTCGGAACCCTCTACCAGTTCAACCGCTACGGCCCGCTCCGCCCCGGTGCGCTGGGCGCAGGCCTGAAGGATCGGTCGGTCGGCACGGTGATCCGTGGCAACTGGATAGAGGGCGGACTGCACCAGCTGCAGATTCCGGAGGCGCAGAACCAGGCCGACCTGGCGGTGGCGCTGCGGCTCTATCGTACGACGATCGTGCAGGGCAACACGCTCGTGGCTCCGCCCGGAAACGGTGCCAGCCTGATCTGGTTCGGCGGCGACCAGGGGGTGACGCCCTGGTACCGCAAGGGCGTGCTCTACGTCGACCACAACACGCTCGTCGCCCGGTCGAACCAGTCACAGAACTACAAGACGGCGGCGATCGTGGCAGCTTCGGGCGGCGAGGCGATCGACGCCCGCAACAACATCATCGCCGCGATTCCCGACACGACCGGATCGGTCCCCTCCGACCTCGGGCTCGTGGGGGCCGACAACCATGCCTTTTTTGGCCGCACCTGGGTGACTCCGGGCTGGCGGCCGACGACCGTCGGCGACTACTCCTTCCGCGGCCTCATCGGTGGCACCGCAGGGTTGCTCGTCGGCCCGACGTTCGATCCGGGATTCGTCGACACGGCGGCGGGCGATTATCGGCTGGCGACCGCGTCGGCCTGCGTCGATCAATCGGAAAGGCCGTCCGCCGCCGTCGCCGCGCTGGGGCTCACGAGCCAGTTCCGATTTCCGGTCGGCCGCATGGATCGGTCGGTCAGCGGCGCGGCATCAGATCTTGGCAGCTTCGAGGCCTCGGACTCCGTCCCGGGTGCCCGCCGGATCGACATCAAGGCTCCGGCCACTGGTGTCAGCGGGGTGCCTGTCACAGTCAGCGTGACGATTCTGACTGCGGGCGGACTCGCGGCCACGGACTACCGGGGGACGGTCAGTCTCACGAGCGACGACCCGCGGGCGGTGCTCCCGGCGGCCTATGCGTTCACGGAGGCCGATGCAGGCGTCTGCTCCTTCGAGATCGTGTTCTCCTCCCCCGGGCAGCGAACGATCACGGCCGTCGTCGCCGACGCCGCAGTGGCCTCCGGCAACGCGACGGTCACGATCGTCGCAGCGGCTCCTCTTCTGCCGCCGGCCAGCCTGCGGGCGACGGTGATCGCCGCTTCGCGGGTGCAGCTCACGTGGATCGACCGGTCCCGCAACGAGACCGGCTTCGTCGTCGAGCGGTGGAGTGCCGGCGTCGGCTGGCGGACCGTCGGCACGGTCGCTGCGAACGCGACGCGATTCATCGACGACGGGCTGCGGCCCGGGACGAGCTATGTCTATCGGGTGCGGGCGATCGACGCCGCACCGCGGTTGCCGCGGCTCTCCGCACCGTCACCGTCCGCTGCTGTACGGCTGCCCGTGTTCGGCATCCGCCGGATCGCGGCGGTGATTCAGTCCGGCAGGTGATAGAAGCCGATCGCGAGGATCAGGTACACACCGAGCAGGAGAAATCCCTCGAACCAGTCGGCCTTGCCGTCGGCGATCAGCTCGCGGGTGATGATCGTGGCGAGCACGATCGCCACCACCTCGAAGCCCGTGAACGCCAGGTCCATCGGTTCGCCCATGAGCCGCCCCGCGAACACCAAGATCGGCGCCACCAGGAGCACGAGCTGGATCGTCGATCCCACGGTGGCAGCCAGCACCAGCGAAGGCTTGCCCCGGCGGGCGAAGTGGTAGCCCGAAAGCACCTCCCCCAGGCTCCCGGCGCCTGCGAGCAGCACGAGCCCGCTGAAGGTCTTCGACAGGCCGAGCTGCCGGGCGGTCGGCTCGAGAGCATGGGAGAGCACCTCCGTCACCACTCCCAAGCAGGCGGCGGCGGCGACGAGCACCAGCAGGCTCCGCCACACCGGGGTGGAGGCGTGCCCGTCGTCGATGCCCTGGTCGGCGGGCAGGCTGGTGCCGCCCGGGCCGCCGAGCACCGTCACCGCCACGTTCAGCGCATACATCCCGATGAGCACGAACGACATCTCGAACGACAGGTCGCGGGTGCCGTCGGGCGTGCCGATGCTGAACATCGCCGGCACGATGAAGCAGAACGCGCAGATCATCAGCATCGAGCCGTTGACCGCGAGCCGCCGCGGGTCGAACTTCTGCTCTCCGTGCGTGACCCCGCCCACGATCAGCGCGATCCCCAGGCTCACGAGCAGATTGGCGAGGATGGCCCCCGTGAGCGAGGCCTTCACGACCGGTGCCAGGCCGTTGGCGAGGGCCACGCCGCCGATGATCAGCTCCGGCAGGTTGTTGAGCGTGGAGTTGCACAGGCCGCCGAGCGTCGGCCCCAGCCGGGCCGCCAGGCGTTCCGTGGCGTCGCCGATCAGGCCGACGAGCGGCACGATCGCCGCGAGCGCCGCGACGAACACCACCAGCGGCGGCGCTTCCTGCCAGGCGAGGACGAGGGCGACGGGGACGGCGGCGATCAGCCAGCGGCTGTTCATCGGCATCTGCTTTCGAAACGTCGAATGTCTGATCGGACGGTCAGCCGTCGATTCCGTAGCGGCGACGGATGAGCCCGAGGAACCACGATTCCGGCAGGATCTTTCGCAGCGCCATCAGCGACCCGGCAGGCGGAGCGACTGGATAACGCAGCCGCCAACTGCGGTCCGTGATCGCCCGGACGATCGTGTCGGCGACCACCTCTGGTCCACTGACCGCCTGAAGGCCGGCCGCCAACGAGATCGACTCGCAGCGGGCCACCAGGTCGTCGTAGCCGCCCTCCACCGGCGCCTCGATCCGCGCTCGGCTGCGGCCGTAGAAGTCGGTACGGATCGCGCCGGGCTCGACGAGCCGAACGCGGATGCCGAACGGCCGCAGTTCGAACGCGACCGACTCACTGAAGCCCTCCACGGCCCATTTGGTCGCGTGATAGAGGCTGTAGAGCGGAAACGTCGCCCGTCCTCCCATCGACGACACCTGCACCAGCGTCCCGCCCCCCTGCCGCCGCATCACCGGGATCGCGGCCCGCGTCACCCGCATCAGCCCGAACACGTTGGTCTCGAACTGCCGGCGGATCGCCGCGTCGTCCGCCCCCTCGAACACGCCGTCGACCGCATAGCCCGCGTTGTTGACCACCGCGTCGAGGCGGCCGAATCGGGCCACGACCGCCGCCACGCCCGACTCGACGCTCTCGGTGCTCGTGACGTCGAGCGGCAGCACGAGGGAGTCGGCGAGCGACGCCAGGTCGCCGGCGTCCTCAGGCCTCCGCATCGTCGCCGCCACCCGCCAACCCCGCGCG
>JBIJCD010000016.1:0-19084 GCA_044344895.1 Pirellulales bacterium
GGAGAGCTGATCCACGATGTCCGCCAGCAGCAGCCTGCCCACGCCGAGTTCGCCGGACAGCTTTTCGATGTCGAGGGCCGCAGCCCGGTCGGCCAGGGCCGCCGCCCGATCACGGGTCGCCAGATCCTCGGGCGTTCCCCCCAGCCGCTCCAGCACCCTGCCGGCCACTTCGTAGCTCTCGGGATGGATCCACGTGGAGTCGAGCGGCTCGACGCCGCCTGTGATCTTCAGAAAGCCCACCGCCTGCACGAAGGCCCCCTCCCCAAAGCCGGGCACATCGAGCAGCTGCCGGCGGGACGTGAACGGCCCATTCTTGGCCCGCCACTCGTGGAGGTTGCGGGCCGTCGTCTGGTTGAGGCCGGAGACGTACCGCAACAAGGCCGGACTGGCGGTGTTCACGTCGACACCGACGTAGTTCACGCAGCTCTCGACGACGGCGTCGAGCGATGCGTGCAGGTGCCGAGCCTTGACGTCGTGCTGGTAGAGCCCGACGCCGATGTTGGCGGGCTCGATCTTCACCAGCTCCGAGAGCGGATCCTGGAGCCTCCGCCCGATCGAGATCGCCCCGCGGACGGCAGCCTCGTGGCCCGGCAGCTCCTCGCGCCCGTAGCCGCTGGTCGAGTAGACGCTCGCGCCGGCCTCGTTGACGATCACGTAGCCGACGTCGAGCGACTGCAGCTCCCCGGCCACCAGTTCGGCGACGAGCGATTCCGTCTCCCGTCCCGCCGTACCGTTGCCGATGGCGATGACCGAGCAGGCGTGCGTCTTCACCATTTCCACGATCTTCGCGGCGGCGGCGGCCCGCTTGTCGGCCTTTCCGATGATATGCAGCACCGCGTGATCGAGCGGGTTGCCGCACTCGTCGATCGCCACCGCCTTGCAGCCGCTCTTGAAGCCGGGGTCGAGGGCGAGCACCCGGCGGCCCGCCACCGGTGACTGGAGCAGCAGGTTTCGCAGGTTTCTCGCGAACACCTCGACGGCGTGCGCCTCGCAATATTCGGTCATCTCCCGCCGCAGCTCGCGCTCCAGGCTCGGCAGCACGAGTCTCGTGAGCGAGTCACGGACACAGCCCCGGAGGAAATCGGCATGCGGGTGGTCGGCGGGCACGAGCAGACCCTCGGCGGCCGCCTGCATCTCCTCCACCGGCCCCTCGATCCGCACCTTCAGCAGTTTCGCCCGCTCGCCGCGGTTAATGGCGAGCACGCGGTGCGGGGGCACCCGCTGGACGTGCTCGGCATAGTCGAAGAAGTCTCGGAAACGCTTCTCGTCCTTCGTCTGGGCCTTGTCCGCGGCCTCGACCCGCTGGCTGGTGAATCTGGCGTGCGTGTGGAGAATGCCCCGCAGCCGTTGCCGCACGTCGGCCCGCGCGCTGAAATCGTCGGCGATGATGTGGCCGACGCCCAGCAGCACGTCGGCCACGGTGGCGACCTGCGCATCGGGATCGACGAAATCGAGCGCTCGTCGATCGAGGTCTGCGGCAGCCGGATCAGCGGCCAGGATCTCCTTGGCGAGCGGTTCGAGCCGTCTCTGCCGGGCGACCTCGGCCAGCGACAGCTTCCGCGGCTTGAAGGGCAGGTAGAGATCCTCGAGCTGCTTGGGGCTCTCTGCCGCCACGATTTGCTGCTCGAGCTGCGGCGTCAGCTTTCCTTGCCCTTGGATCGTCCGCAGGATGGTCTGCTTCCGGTCGGCGAGCTGCCGGGCCCGGCCGACGCTCTCGGCGATCAGGCGGATGCCTATCTCGTCGAGGCCGCCCGTCTGGTCCCGTCGGTAGCGGGTGATGAACGGAACGGTGTTTCCGTCGTCGAGCAGGCGGACGACCGCCTCCACCGCGGGGGAAGGCAACCCGAGCCGCTGGGCGATCAGCCCCAGATCGATGAGCGTCGTGGATGCCATCCGATCGGCGGTGGTCAGCGCACACCGTGCGCCATGACACCGCACAACTCCACTTTCCCCTCGTCGGGCCACGCGTGCACGCGCTGGCCCGGAGACGAGCAATCCATGTGCGGAATCTAGGGTGGGTGCGGGGTGGGTGTCAAACATCGAGGCCCGCCCATGCTTCCGCCGGGCAGCCCAAAGCCCCGGGATTCACACCGTCTCCATGACCTTGACTCGGCTGCGGCGGGTTTCCTATTCCCCGCGTTCCGCGACGGCGCAGTGGCTGCCGCACCGATCGGAAGGCTCTCGGCGGCACGGCCATCGCGGCCGATGGCCGTGCGTGCGTCGGTTGGAGGTGATTGGACATGACTGGACGTGAATTGTCTGGAGCGGATGTGCCAGTCGTGACGATCTCGAAGCCTGAGCACGGTGTGGCGACAGGGTGCACTGTCGTGCACGGCACCGTCGCGCCTGCCGCCTCGGAGACCCACGCGTCATGATCCGCCCCTCCTCCCCGCCCGCTCCGACATCCACGCACGGCCCGGCGGCCTCGACCGGCGAACACCACGCCGACGGCGGGTTCCTGCCGGCGGTCCCGCTCCTGGCGCTCGACCGACAGCATGCGGTGCTGCGGGAGCAGATCCGTGCGGCCCTCGAACGCGTCTGCGACTCGGGCCGCTTCGTGCTCGGCCCCGACGTGCAGGAACTCGAGGCCGAACTCGCCCGCTCGCTCGACCTGCCGCACGTCATCTCGTGTGCCTCCGGCAGCGATGCCCTGCTGCTGGCGCTCATGGCGCTCGACATCGAGCCTGGCGACGAGGTGATCCTGCCGAGCTACACGTTCTTCGCCACGGCCAGCGCCGTGACCCGCCTGGGAGCCACGCCGATTTTCGCCGACATCGACCCGATCACCTACCTGATCGATCCGGCCGACGTCGCCAAGAAAATCAGCCGCCGGACCAAGGCCCTGATCCCCGTCCACCTGTTCGGCCGGACCGCCGACATGGACGCGCTGCTGCCGATCGCCAAGGCCGCCGGCGTGCCGGTCGTCGAGGACGCGGCCCAATCGATCCTCTCGACCTGGCAGGGGCGCTGCTCGGGCGGCCTCGGCGACGTCGGCTGCTTCAGCTTCTACCCCACGAAGAACCTCGGCGGCGTCGGGGACGGCGGCTTCCTCACGACGACCCGCGACGATTTGGCGGCGAAATTGAAGCTGCTCCGCGTGCACGGGATGGAGCCTCGGTACTACCACCAGGTGGTCGGCATCAACAGTCGCCTCGATTCGCTGCAGGCCGCCGTGCTGCGGGTGAAGCTGCCCCACCTCGACGCCTGGACGACGGCCCGGCAGGTGAACGCCGCCCGCTACAACGCACTCTTCGCCACCTATGACCTGGCGGGAAAGATCGTGGTGCCGGGCGACGAGCACCGCGGCCGTCACGTGTGGAACCAGTTCGTCATCCGCGCGCCGGGCGGCCAGCGAGACCCGCTGCGCGCCCACTTGGGCAAGTGCGGCGTGGGCACCGAGATCTACTACCCGGTTCCGCTCCATCTCCAGCAGTGCTTCAAACATCTCGGCTGGGCGAAGGGAGACCTGCCGCAGACCGAACAAGCCGCCGACGAGACGCTCGCTCTGCCGATCTTTCCGGAACTGCAGGAGGCCGAGCAGCGGACGGTGGTCGGTCGGATCGCCGAATTCTTCCGCGCCCCGCAAGTGCGCACGCACATCGATGGCCGGGATCAGGCTGGGCAACAGCCGGCCACGCTCGACGCGCCCCACTTCCTGCGCCGGATGAACGCCGTGGGCAGGGCCGACGACGTCCGCTGCTGACAGCGGATTCCCGCCGCCGTCAGCGTGCAGCAGTGGCGAGCCGCCGACTCGCCGCCCTCACTTCTTGTCCTTCTTCTGCGCCAGGCTCGCCACGTTGAGTCCAGGCGGCCGGCAGACGACGAAGATCCCGAGGCCGATGGCCAGCAGCATCAGCACGTAACTCGGTGCGTACTTCACGAGGGTCGCCGACAGCCCGGCGGTACTCGGCTGCCCCGCGGCGGCGGGTGCATCGGCCGCGGCCGCCGCGTCGGCGGTGCCGGCCTTGTTGAAGTTGTCCGCCATCTTCTGGGCGCCGGCGGGAAGCTGCTTGACAGGCTTCCCTGCGGCCTCGACGCCGCCGGGCGCGACCAGGCCGGCGCCCGCCTGGGCCAGGAGTGGCGTGCCGAAGCCGGCCGCCGCCGCGGCAGCGGCATCGAGCACGCAGCAGATGCACGACGCCATGATGAGCATCGCGACGGCGTTCGACCGCAGCATCCCACGCACCATTCGTCGCATCCTCCGTTTCAGGGGCTTTCCGCAGCCGCTCCAGTCTACCGGGCAGGCGGCCCGCCGAGGAGGTACATTGCCGGCCTCCCAGGACGTCGTCACGCTCCCGCTCCCTCGGCGGGTCCGCGGACCGTGCGACCCCGCATCGCTGGATCACTCCATGGCCTCCAAGACCAAACGCGCCCCGAAGACCCCCGCCGCAGGCAAGCTGCCCCCCGTGGACGTGAAGACCCGCGGGCTGATCGTCGATCTCGCGAACGAGGTGGCCGCCGCCGCCGAGAAACGACGCGATCCGCACCTCGACATCCCCACCCGCAGCCTGTCGAACGTGCGGTTCAACAAGTCGCAAAAGATCATCGAAATGGGCGGGCAGACGAACCGCCGGCAGCTCTTCAACCTCTCCCAAGCCAAGAGCTACATGCAGACGCTCCTGGTGGCCACCGGCTGCAAGCAGCTGATCGAACAGCAGAAGACCACCAGCATCCGAGGCCTCTACTACCTGCTCAAACACACCATCGAGGGCACCCGCGAGGAGACCTTCGCGACCCAGGAGGAGTGCGACCCGATCATCGAGGACCTGGAGGTCACGCTCGAGAGCCTCCGCGAGGAGCTCCACGTCTACGCCAGCAACCGCGGCGGCATGGTGGGGCCGATCACGCTGATCGACTCGGGGGATGAGATCGACTGCTCCCGCATGGGCTCGGGCGGCTACAGCATCCCGTCGATCGTCGAGGCCGACATCGTCAAGTTCAAGTCGTGCGACGCGAAGTTCATCCTGCACGTCGAGAAAGACACGGTCTGGCGGCGGTTCAACGAGGACAAATTCTGGAAGAAGCACAATTGCCTGCTCACCCACGGTGGCGGCCAGCCGCCGCGTGGCGTGCGGCGGATGCTCTACCGGCTGCACAACGAGCTGAAGCTGCCGATCTACTGCCTGCTCGACAACGACCCCTGGGGCTACTACATCTACTCCGTGCTCAAGCAGGGTTCGATCAACCTGGCCTACGAGTCGAAGCGAATGGCCATCCCTGAGGCCCGCTTCCTCGGCATCCGCTCCCGCGACTACGACCGCTGCAAGCTGTCGCCGAGCGTGCAGATCGCGCTCAACGACACCGACATCAAGCGGGCGAAGCAGATCGCGGCCTACCCGTGGTTCGCCGGCAAGAAGGCCTGGCAGAAAGAGATCGAGACGATGCTCTCGAACGGCTTCAAGCTCGAAGTCGAGTCGCTCATCTCAAAGGACATCAGCTACGTCACCGACACCTACACCCCCGAGCGGCTGGCCGACGCGGACTGGCTCGACTGAATGCACGCGAAACATGGCCCTCCGGGCCATTTTCGCTTGGCCGGCATCCGCCGGCTGGTGCTGCGCGTCGCATCCATGCGACGCTGCACGAGGCAGCGCAACCCGACCTCTTCCTCCCGCAGCCGAATGGCTGCGCTGAGCCAGGCGCTTGGCCGGCATCCGCCGGCTGGTGCTGCGCGGATGCTTCACGAAAAACACCGCATCCTGCGATTTTTTCTTGGCGGGCGCAGCCCGCTGGTACTCAGCTCGGCATCCTGCCGGGCGGTCTTCTGGCAGCACAGCCAACGAGGGGCTGCCCGTGGCCCGAGAGCCGGCGTAGCTGGCAAGCGCAGCCCAGGGATGGGCGAAGCGCAGCCAGCTTCGAGCGAGCGGAGGCCTGGATGGCCGCAGCGAGCGTCCGGCGACGGGGCACGGGCAGCCCCGGGCCGCCGCCCTTGGCTGGCGTGGCTCGGGGCCACCGGATCTGGCACCACCGGCTACGCCTCGTCCCGCAGCACCGGCGGCGGCTCGTCGAGCTCCTCGAGCTCCGGTGGCAGTTGCAGCTGCCGCATCGTCGCGTCAGTCCGCCGCATCCCCTCCGCCACCTCGTCGACCCGCCGGGCGATGTCACTCACGTCCCGCTTCGCCACCGACCCCTCGGCCAGCGCAGCGATCTTCGATTCGAGCCGCTCGATCTCGGCGGCCACGACGTCGAGCTTCCGCTTCGCGTCCTCGATGTTCTCCAGCCGCTCTCGGCTGGTTTTGAGGTTGTCCTCGAGCGAGGACCGCAACTGGTCTGCGTCGCCGCCAGAGCCGGGTAGCCGCGTCAGCCGCTTCTCGAGGTCGGAAATACGCGACCGGATCGCAGCGTCGTCGGTGTGGTCGAGAAACTCGGAGAGCGTCGCGGCGCCCCAGATCATCCGCAGGTAGCCCCACAGCAGCCGGTCGAGCGACTCGAGCGACCCTTGATCCGGTCCGGTGGCGTCCGGGCCGCGGATGCTGCCGCCGAGTTCAAGGAGCTTCTGGCAGTGGTCGCGAAGCCTGTCGAACCGGGCCAGCAGGGGCGGCGGCAGCCGCTTGCGGATGCGTTCGTAGGACTCACGGGCCCCCACGGCGTCCTCGGCACGGCGGGCCTTGGCCGCCTGGGCGTCGACGGCGCTGCGGAAGCGGTCGTTGGCGAGCATGCTGGCGAGGTAGTAGATTTCGCCGGCGGCCACGAGCGGCAGCAGCACGCCGGGAAAGCCGCTGATCAACGCCGCGGCCACCCCGCCGCCGAACAGCAGCAGGTTCCAGCGGGCCGTGAACGCCGTGCGCAGGTAGGAGCCGATACGGTTGATCACGTCCTCGCCGCTCCGTTGAGCCGCTTCGCCTCCGCCTCGATCCGCTCGATCCGCTCGTGCAGCGCCCGCACGTTGTCGTGAAACCACGGCTGCGATTGAATCTCGCGGGCCGGGGCCGACGGCGCCGGCAGCCGCAGGTCCTCGACGATCCTACCCGGCGTCGTCGCCATCACGAACACCCGGTCGCCGAGGTAGACGGCCTCTTCCACCGAGTGCGTCACGAAGAGCACCGTGGCCTGCACCTCCCGCCACAGCCGCACCAGCAGGTCTTGCATGTCGAGCCGGGTGGCCGGATCGAGCGCCCCGAAGGGCTCGTCCATGAGGATGATCCGCGGCCGCAGGATCAGCGTGCGGGCGATCGCGACCCGCTGCCGCATGCCGCCGGAAAGCTCGTGCGGATACTTGCGGGCGTCGCGGCGCGGATCGAGGCCCACCTTCTCGATCCACTCGATCCCCTGGGCGTGCCGCTCCCGGCGGGGAACGCCGCGGCACTCCAGCCCGAAGGTCACGTTGTCGAGCACCGTGCGATTGTCGAAGCTCGTGTAGTCCTGGAACACCATGCCGCGGTCCGCGCCGGGCCCGACCACCTCGTGTCCGAGCACGGTGACGCGGCCGATCGTCGGCGGGTGCTGCGGCTCGAGTCCGGCCACGAGCCGGAGCACGGTGCTCTTGCCGCAGCCGGAGGGCCCGAGAAACGAGCAGATCTCGCCGTGCCCGACGACGTCATCGATCGTGAAGTTCACGTCCGAGATGGCGATGTATTCCCGCGGCGTGTCCTCGCCGTAGACCTTCGTCACGTGGCGGAACTCGACGGCGGGTGGCCGGCCGCCCGCCGGCTCGCCCGCGGCGGGCGCGGCCGTGCCCGGTGTCGCCGGCGTCGCGTCCCGCGGCCCACCGCCGTGCTGCCCGCTGCCCGTGGTCACGAGGCCACCTCGCGCGACGGCGAAAACCCGTGCCACAGCCCCTGCCAAAGCCGCGGCACGAGCCCGCGGCCGCCGTAGCGGTGCGGGAAGAGATCGCATTGCAGCCACCACAGGGCCCGGTCGATCGCGTAAGCCACGATGGGGATGATGAACAGCACGATCAGGATCGGCTCCCGCTCGCCGCGTCGCTGGGACACGTTGATCAGGTCGCCCAGGCCGCCGGTGTCGCCGCCGAGTTTCACCACCTCGGCCAGCATCACGTACCCGAAGGCGATGCCGAACAGGAGCCGCAGGGAATTGGCGATGGCCGGCGCCGCCAGCGGCACGAGCACCTTGCGGATGATCTGCAGCCGCGAGGCTCCGAGCGTGAGCGCCGTGTCGACATACCGCTGCGGCACCTCCAGCACGGCGGCGGTGGTGTCGCTCACCACGAACGCGACGCTGGCGATGAAGAGGAACATCACCTTCTGGAACTCGCCGATCCCGAAAAAGAAGAACGTGAGCGGGATCAGCGCCGCGACCGGGATGTTGCGGCCGAAGATCGTCAGGGGCGTGAGAAACGATCGGAATGCGGGGAAACAGGCCGCCAGCACTCCCAGTGGCACGCCGACCAGGGCGCTCAGACCGAAGCCCAGGCAGACGCGGCCGAGCGTGACGAGCGTGTTGGCCACGAGCCGCCGCTCGCCGAACACCGCCGGCACCGCCCGCACCGTCTCGCCCGGGCTCGGCAGGGTGGCCGGGCCGATCATCCTTGTCTCAGCCTCGCCGGCCGTCGCCAGGAACCACAGGGCCAGCACGGCGGCGATGCAGGTCACTCCCCAGAACAATGCGGTCACCGCGGAGCTTTCGCCCCGCAGAGGCTTCGCCGGTGTCGGGCTACCGGACGGTGCCGCGTGGCTCATCATTCCTTTTCCGGCGTGTAGATCTTGATCTCGACCCGGCGGTTCAACTGGTCGTTGTCGGGATGGTCGTCGTCGGCGGGCCGATCCCAGCCCAATCCGTCGACCGCGAATCTGGCGGGCTCCAGCTCGAATTGCTTGACGAGCGCATCCCTGACGGCCTTCGCCCGGTTGAGCGACAGTTCGCGGACGTCCTGCACCGGCACACGGCCCTTCATCGAGGCGTCGGTGTGCCCTTCCACGATGATCCGCGAGTTGCCCATCTGGGCGGCGAGCCGGGCCACCTCCTGAAGCACCGCGTCGACCTTCGGATCGTAGAGCTCCTCCACCACGCGGCCGTCGGCGAGCCGGCTGCTCTTCTTGAAGTGGATATCCCAGCTGTTGGGGTAGAACTGGATGCGGATCGTGTTGGTGAGGATCTCGTCGCTCTCGGCCCGGATCTCACGCACGGACTTGGGCGGAAGGGCCGAGACGTATTCGTCCTTGGTCTCGGCATACTTCGGCTCGCGGCCGAGCTTCTGGATCACGGAGAAATCCATGACCTGATCGAACGGCACAGGGCTGTTGGAGATCGCCCCCACCTTGCGATAGAGGTAGTAGGCCTGCTTCCACAGCTGTTCGAAGTTGGCCGGGTTGTTGCGGTTGAGAAAGAACTGGTAGTTCTCCGCCCAGTTGGTGCTGTGGGCGTCGCCGAGCATCTTGATGGCGTCATCCGCGGGAATGGCGTAGCCGGAGGCCATCAGGTCGGCGACCTTCTTCCGGGCGGGCTCGCCCTTCAGTTCCTGCATCGCGTCGAAGATGCCGCGGGCGATCGCCTCGATCTTGTCGGGATGATCCTTGGCGAAGTCGGCCCGGGCGAACCACAGGTCGGCGATCAGCCGGTTGGCGGTCTGCGTCGTGACGAGCATCCGGTTGCCCTTGGCGTCGGCCAGGCTGTAGATGTCGGGGGCCCAGGAGACGCAGCCCGCCAGGCTCTTGTCGCGGTTGAAGGCCGCCGCGGCCTCGAAAGCGGTGTTGACGTAGACCATCTGCACGTCGGCCGGCTGCACGCCGCCCGCGACGAGCATGTTCAGCGCGAAGAACTGGCTCGGGGAATTCTGAGCCATGACCAGCTTCTTGCCCACGAGATCGCGCACCGTCTTGATCGAGTCGCGGACGACGATGCCGTCGCCGCCGTTGGAGAAGTCGACCTGCTGGTAGACCCGCGGCATGATCCGCGAGTCCTTCGCGAAGCTGTCGACGAACAGCGGCAGCATGTCGAGCGTGGCCCAGCCGATGTGCACCTCGCCGGCGGCGTAGGCGTCGCGCATCTGCACGGGATCGTCGATGAGCACCAGCTCCATCTTGAACGGCTTGCCGCCCGGCGATTGCCAGACCCGGCCGGCCTTGAAGCCGTCGTTGGCGAGGATGATCGGGCTCCAGCCGGCCCACACGTTGAGGGCGAAGCGCACAGTGTCGTCCTGCAGCGGCTTGTACGCGCTCACGCCCTTCACGGGAGGGAGCTTGTCGGCCGGCCGAAACGTGTACTCCTTCACCGTGGTGGCGACCGACCCGTCCGGCGCCTCCGTCATCCCCTCGACGCCCCCATCGGCCGCTCCGCCGGCAGGGCCGGCAGGTCCGCCCGGGCCCGACGGACCGCCGCCTCCAGCCACGGGCCGCTGCCCCGCCGCGCCGGGACGGCCCAGGCCGAACTGCTCGAGCATGCCCGCCCGCCAGGCGGCCAGACCGACCAGACCGAGGATGACCATCCATACCGCGAGCCAGAACGGAGCCTTGGGTTGACCTGGGCCTGACATCGTGCGCCTCGTGGGGAAAGAGAGTGGGTGAGCGTGCGACCGCGGATCACGGCGGCGTGCCTCGGAGGGAACGCCACCTGCCGGCTAGCCGCGAAACTTCGTCCGCGGCCGCGACTTTCCGGCCATGTGGAGCGCGTTCATGAGATCGTAGGCGGTCACCTCGCAGAGCAGCCGGGTGACCTTGTCGTGCGCTTCGGGCGACAGGAGCGGTTCCACTTCCTTCATCAACGCCACCACGCGGTGCTCCTGCGCCTCGATCTCCTTCAAATCGACGCGGCCGTCGGCCACGACGTCGAGGAAGGAGTCGAGCTTCCTCGCGTATTCGGCGATCAACGGCGCCTCGCTCGCCTCGTCGAACCACGGTGTCTTGCCTGCTGATGCCTTCGCCATGATGACTTTCTCCTCTGGGGTGTTCGCTGGGATCCGGTGGCCCCGGCTGGCGCCGGGCTGCCTGTGACGGTGACGGTGAATCTGACTCGGGTGTAACGCGGCCACGGGACGGTCAGGAGCCGATGACCTCACGGATGGCAGCGAGCCGCTCCTGAAGGTGTGCCCTGCCGCCAGGCTTCGCGACCTGTTCCTTCCAGCGATCGGGCAGGAACCGCTTCTCGGTGCACTCGAGCACGGCCGCGATCTCCTGCATCTCCTTCTCCAGCCCCTGTGCCGAGGGCATGAAGTCGTCGAGCGCCGCGGCCAGATCCTCGGCGGTGATCGTGTCGGGGGCGGGCTGGCCGGCGTCGGCCGCCCGTTCGAGACCCTTCCGGCGGGCGGCCATCACGACGCTCTCGATGTCGGCGCCGGAGAGCCCGAGCCCGAGGTCAATCGGCCCCGGCAGCCCGGGCGCGAGCTTCACGTGGCTCTTCCGCGCCATGGCTGTGAACATCGCGTCCATTTCGGCCTGGTCGTGCGGGTAGAACAGAGGGATGTGCACCTCGGCGCGGCCCTGCCGTTTGAGGTCGATCGGCAGCAGGTCCGGGCGGCTGGTGAGCAGCATCCAGACGATCTTGCCGCGGTAGCGGGTGTCGCCCATCTGCCGGGCGATCATCGAGAACACGCGGGCGGACGTGCCCGAGTCGCCGTCCGACTGCCGGTTGCCAAGCGCGGCATCGGCCTCGTCGATGACGACCACCACCGGGCCGAGCCCGCGCAGCACGTCGAGCGCGTGTTCGAGGTTGCCCTCCGTCTCGCCGACGTATTTGCTGCGGAAGTTCTTGAGCACGGCGCACGGGATGCCGACGCTGCCCGCGTAGCACTCGGCGATGAAGCTCTTGCCGGTACCCACCGGCCCGCAGATCAGGTAGCCCATCGGGGCGCTCTCGAACTGGCCGCGCTTGATAGCGCGGGCATCGGACTCGAGCCGCTTCTTCGCCTCGGCGTGGCCGGCTACCGCGTCGAGCGTGAGCCGCGGTTGGATGAACTCGATCAGCCCCTGGCACGACCGCTCGATCAGGTCCTTCTTCTTGGCGGCGAATTCCGGCCCGTCGGGAGGCGAACCGTCGCGGGCCGACATCGTGATCACCGCCCGCAGGCTCTCCAGCGTCAATCCACCGGCGACGGCGGCTGTCCGTTTCACGGCATCCATGTGAGCGGCAGGCACGCCGGCCGCGGCGGCCGCCGCCACCGCGAACCTTTCGCGGTCTTCCGCACCGGGCAGCGGCAGATTGATCGTCGTCACCGCGGGATTCGTCACGAGCTGCGGATGCATCTCGGCGAGGCTGTCGGTGAGCATCACGATCGCGACGTTCACCCGTCGCAAGAGCGGATTGGTGGCCCAGCCGAGAACCCTCACCAGCCGGCCGGCGCCGGCCCGGGCACTGGCCGCCACGTCGCCGGCGGGCGCGAGGTACTGACCGTAGTCGAGCACCACCGCGATCCGCTTCCGCTGCTCCGGGGGATCGATCAGGTTGCGTTCCAGGATCGCGTCGATGGCGGCGATCGCCTGGTCGGGATCGCGGGGCCAGGTGGCGGCGTTGCCCAGCCGCTCCGTGAGCCACTGGACCATGGTCCGCAAGCGAGCCGGGTCGGGCCCGGCGAGCGGCCGCAGCCCCTTGCCCACGTCGTAGGCCAGCACGATGTCCCAACGGCCGAACAGCTCCCTGGCCAGAAAGTCTGACGCCGTGCCCCAGCCCGCCTGCGGCTGCGATTCGGGCGGGCCGAGCGGCACCAGGTCGCGGACGTTGCCGTGCAGCAGGAAGACGCAGCTCGTGCCGGAGAGATATGCGTCGCCAAGCCGTTCGGCCCAGGCCGGGCACCAGGCCGGCAGGGAGGCCGACGGCCCGGCCGAGGCCGCCGTGCCCAGCGTTGGCGCCGCCGCTGCGGAACCGGCCGCGGGCCGATCCGCGCTCGACGCCCGGCCGGAGTGCTGCTGCGGTGCAGGCGACGCTGTGTCGGTCACGATCGGTGCCTCCGGTAAGGGCGTGGGACTGCCGGGCGACGTGCGCACGGCCGCGTCAGCCCGCCGTCTGCCGCACCTTCTCGCCGCCGCCGAGTTCCTTGTCGTCGGCCTTCACGCCGGCGGTCTCGGGCGTGACCATGCCCATCTCGATCTCGAACTCGCGCAGCGCCTGGTCCGCCATGTTTTTTTCCACCGCCTGCTCGGCCTTGATCTTGTCGAGCCCATCACCCGAAAGGTCGGCGGCGACCCGCACCTTCGCCCGGTTCAGGCCGATCTTGTCCTGGATCACGTCCTCGATCTGGCCGAAGTCGGTGGTGATGTCGAAGTTGAAGCTGTTGGCGAGCTTGGCGAGCTCCGCCTCGGCCCGCGACAGCTTCAGGTCGGCGTCGTACTTCATGATCTTCTGCTTGAGATCGGCGAGCTTCTTGGTCGCGTGCTTGACTTTCGTAACGTTGTTGTCGTACGCCGTCTCATGCAGCTTCAGCTGGGCCTCGTTCTCAACGAGGTCCTTGCGGGCCTTTTGCAGTTCGAGGGCGAATTTGGCCGCTGTCTCCCGCTCGCCGGCCTGCAGGTAGGCCTTTACACGCGCCTCGAGCGACGCCACGTGATCGCGGCAGCCGGCCACCTGACGGGCCACCCGCTCCACCAGCGCCCGATACTGCTCCAGCCCCTCGCGGCCCTCCTTCATCTGGTCGACCGCCTTGTCGTATTCGTACTGCAGCTGGGCGACCGGATCCGCCGTCCAGAAGAAGTTGGCGATCTTGTTCATCTGCGCGGCGAGCGCCTTCCAGAGCTTGCCCAGGATCATGATCGGAGTCTCCACGAAAGAATGGGGCAGAATGGGGCCCGGGGCCGCGGCGCACGCCCCGCATTGGTGTGATACCGCTCGCTCGGGAGGGAGTCAAACCTCCCGCGCAAACCACTCTGGCCAGCGCGGAGCCACGCCGCGAGGCTCGGCTTTGCGTCTCCGCCGGCCCGACTCTACCGCGCTCCAAACACCTGGTCGTTTCGGCTAGACTCGAGCGGTTGTGGGGAGCGGCGCCGTCAACGCTGGTCGACCCCATGTGGTCATCGTCATCGTCTTTGCCGCTTGCCCCGTCAGGTGGGCCGGCAGCACCGCTTTCCCCCAGCTCACCCCGCATCACAGGAGCCTCTCCCATGGCCGCAGCCTCGCGTCGCACCTTCCTGCAGACAGCATCCCTGGCCGGGGCTGGCTACTTCGTCGCCGCCGGCAACCGCGCCGCCTGGAGCAACGCCGCCTCGGAGCAGCTCAACGTCGCCTGCATCGGCGTGGGCGGCAAGGGAGGCAGCGACTCCGACAACGCCTCGCTCTTCGGCAACGTGGTAGCCATCTGCGACGTCGACCGCAACACGCTCGAGAAGAAGGGCAACTCGGAGAAGTTCAAGAACGCGGAGCAGTTCACCGACTACCGCGAGCTGCTGGCGAAGCACGGTTCGAAGATCGACATCTGCACCGTCAGCACGCCCGACCACATGCACGGCCCGGCCACGCTCGAGGCCATGCGGATGGGCATCAGCTGCTACACGCAGAAGCCGCTGACGCGCACGATCTACGAGGCGCGGCTGCTGGCGAAGGTCGCCGCCGAGATGGCCGGCAAGGGCGTCTGCACGCAAATGGGCAACCAGGGCACGGCGCTCGACTCCTCGCGCGAGGCGATCGCCCAGATCAAGTCGGGCGTGCTCGGGCCCCTCAAGGAGGTCTACGCCTGGTCGAACCGCCCCGTGTGGGCGCAAGGGCCCGGCCGGCGGATGAACATCCGCAAGTTCCAGACACAGGCGATGGCCGAGGTCGACGAGCAAGAGGATCCGACGACCACCGCCGAGGAGGTGGCCGCCCTCGTCGAGGAACTCGTCAAAAAGAAGCAGCAGGAGATCGGCAAGGCGCTCGCGCGGCTCGACTGGAAGAGCTGGCTGGGCGTGGCGCCGCCGCGGGAGTTCTGGCCGGGCCTCTACCACTCGTTCCAGCACCGCGGCTGGTGGGACTTCGGCACCGGTGCACTGGGCGACATGGCCTGCCACCAGCTCACCGTGCCGTTCGCCGCCTGCGGGCTCCGCGACCCCGTGTCGGTGGTCGCCCGCACCACGGGCCACGACTTCGACAGCTTCCCGGCCAGCTCGATCATCAAGTTTGAATTTCCCGCCACCGAGGAACGGCCCGCCCTGCCCTTCTGGTGGTACGACCGCAAGGGCAACAAGCCGCCGGCGGAGGTCTTTTCCAAGTGGGGCATCGACAAGGTCTCCGACAGCGGCGTGCTCGTCGTGGGCGAGAAGGGAGCCTTCTATAGCTCCGACGACTACTGCGGAAAGTACGAACTGCGGGGCGTCGACAAGGTGACGGTCGACTACGAGAAGGCCGAGGACCAGGGGAAGGGAAACGACGTCAACAACATGTTCGAACTGTTCCGCGCCAAGAAGGCGGGGAATCCGAAGATCGCCAAATCGAACTTCATCGACCGGGCCGGGCCGCTCACCGAGACGATCCTGCTGGGCAACCTCGCCGTCTGGGCGGCGGCCAAGGGGGGCGCCGACGGCGAGATGGGCGACTGGGGCGAGAAGGTCGAATGGAACGCGAAGGATCTCAAGGTCACCAACCTGGATTCGCTCAAGACGCCTCGGGTGTCCGACCTGATCAAGCCCCAGTACCCGCAGGGCTACCGGCTCGACTGAGCGGCGGCGGGATCCCGCTCGGCTTCGCCCCCGTCTGCCGTGCGGCAGGCGGCCCTCACCCCATGCCTGGAGACCCACCGTGACGATCGACACCTCAGCCCGGACCGGACTCCCGCGGCACGCGCGGCTGGCCATGCCGCTGATCGCGGCGCTCCTGGCCGCGTGCACGCTCGAGGCCATCCTGCCGATCACGGTGGCCCAGCCCACCCGGGCAGCGGCAGCCGACGTGGCGGCGGCGAGCAAGTCTTCGGCCGCCGACGTGGCGGCGGCGAGCAAGTCTTCGGCCGCCGACGTGGCGGCGGCGAAAAAACGGCTCGACGCACTGGGCAGCGAGGCCAAGTACAAGGTCGACGATGCGGGGCGGCTCACCGAGATCTCGATCGAGGATGGCGCCGACCTCTCCGCCGACGACGTGGCGCTCTTCGGCCGGCTCCTCGACCTGCGGTCGCTCAAGATCCTCAACTGCCGTGCCTTGAACGACGCCATGGTCGGCCAGCTGGCGGGCCTGACGGGCCTCGATACCCTGGCGCTGACCAACAGCGGCATCACCGACGACGGCGTGGCCGCAATCGTGCAGGCGTTTCCGAATCTGGTGGAATTGGACCTGTCATCCAACGTCAACATGACCGGCTCGGCGCTCAAGCTCGTCGCCACGCTCGGCAAGCTCGAGCGGCTGACGCTCCTGCAGAACCGGTTCAACGACCTCAACACCCGCCGGCTGTCGAAGCTGCCGGAACTCAGGTCGCTCGACCTGCGGGGCAACATGGAGGCGGGCGACATGACGCTCGAGGTGGTCGGCAAGCTGCCGAAGCTCACCGGGCTCAAGCACCGCAGCTCCGCCGTCACCGACGACGGGCTGGCGGGGCTGGCGGCGAGCGACACGCTCGAATCGCTGCTCATGCAGGACTTTGTGATCACCAGCGCCTCGGGCCAGCATCTCGCTAAGCTGTCGAAGCTTTCGTCACTGGAAATCTTCCGCTGCCAGGGCTTCGGCTCCGACGGCGTGCTGGCGCTCGCCGGCCTGCCGCTGACCAGGCTGACGCTCCGCGACCTGCCCGACGTCGGCGATCCGGCGCTGGCCGTGCTCGCGAAGCTGCCGCGGCTCAAGCGGCTCTACCTCCACGAGCTGGCGAGCGTGGGCGACGCGGGCCTTCGGCAGCTGGCGGCGGCCCGGGAACTCGAGGTGCTCGACATCTGGAGCCTGCCCAAGATGACCGACGCGTCGATCGACGTGATCGCCGGCCTGTTGAACCTGAAGGAGCTGTCCATCCGGGAGACGGGTGTTACGGAGGCCGCGGTCGCGAAGCTCGCGGCCCTCTCCAAGCTGCAGGCGTTGACGTTCAAGAACAACGGCCCGCTGTCGGCTGAGAACGCGGCGAAACTCAAGGCCCGCAAGTGGTCGAAGCTCGACCTGGGCACAGCCGGCGGCAGGTGACGAAGTCCGATGGTGGGCCTTTCGCGGTTGACGAGTCTCGTGACCGCATTCCTCGTCGTCGTCCTCGTCCCCTTCGAGCGACTATCCATGCCCGCGGCAGGCGGGGAGCCGGAACTGCAACGGGTCGTGCCCGCAGGGCTTCCCGGTGTTTGTGGTGTCGCGCAGTGGAAGGCTTCGTGGCCCGGCTGCGTTTACGAGGACGGCGTAAGCGAGGGGCGGCTTTCAGTCGTGAACATGTCCCACGGGCTGGGCTACCGTGTCGACTACGCGGTGGGAGAAATCGGTCCGGATAAGGGTGGCGTCGGCTGGAGGTATCCGATCGTCCGTGGCGATGCCGTCGAACTGGCATACACGGTGTCGTTCAGCGACGGTTTCGACTGGGTCAAAGGAGGCAAACTGCCCGGCCTGTGCGGCGGTCCGGACTCCGTTTCCGGGGGCAACCCCGCGGACGGCCGCAACGGTTTTTCGACGCGTCTGATGTGGCGGGCGGACGGCCGCGGCGAAGCGTACGTCTACCACATGAACCAGCGCGAAAAGTTCGGGGACAGCGTCCCCTTTCCTGACGACTTTCGGTTTCCGACGAAGTCCAATGTGATGGTCAGGCTTCGCGTGACGCTGAACACGCCGGGAAGGCGGGACGGCCGGCTCGACGTCTGGATCCGACGCTCGAGCGATGACGCAGAACGGAAAGTTGTCCAACGCTCCGATATGGAATGGAGAAGTGATCCGACGATGTCGATCGACGGCGTGCTTTTCGAGACATTCCACGGCGGCGGCGACCGCACGTGGGCACCGCAGCGGCCCTCATCGAGCACGTTTTCCGCAATCGTGATCAGCACACAGTCGCACAGCCGGTGATCCGCACGTCGTGCACCGTGGGGGGCGGGGGAAACTCCCCGAGGTCGCCCGAACTGAGAAGGGTGGCTGACGGGACTCGAACCCGCGACCCCTAGAATCACAATCTAGTGCTCTAACCAACTGAGCTACAGCCACCGCGAACCGACGGCCGGCAGTTTACCACACTTTTTTCGCCGTCCACGCCCCACGCCCGCGGCCGCCGCCCATCGCTCCCCGCCGACCGATCCACGGCGTCATTCCTGGTCGTCTGCGTCACCGTCGGCCGCTGCCGGCTTCGCGGCACCTCGACGGCCGTCGAGGCTCATCGGGCCGGCGCCGTTGGCGAGCAGAAACACCATCGTTCCCATGAGGGAGAGGTTTTTCATGAAGGCGATCAGTTCTTCCTGCTGCCGCTCCGGCGGGACGTTCCAGAAGTCGTGGTAGTAGTAGGTGGCCGCCCCGAGGAACAGCAGCAGCATCAGCGCGCCCAGTCGGGCACGATACCCAATCGCGATCGACACCGAGCCGAGAATCAGGAAGGCGATCGCGCCAGCGAGGAGGATCTTCGGCTGCGGCACCCCTTCGGCGGCCATCGACTCGGCCACGTCGTTGAACCGGGGAATCTTGTTGCCGACCGCGCTGAGCAGAAAGATCGGCACGATCATCAGCCGGCCCAACAGCGACAGGAGGCCGCGGATCACGTTCATGGTGGGACTCCCGGTGGCGGGAACGCGGGCGGCGGAAGAAGCCGTGGCGAGCACCGTTCGCGGACAGCCTAGCGACGGACGACCGGGCCGTCAGCGTGGGCACGCCCGTCGATCGGCGCCCCCACGTGCCTCGCCCTCCCAGACCGCCCGAATTGACATTCCGTACTGCCTGGCGTTTCGATCCAATCGCCACCGCTGCCGTGCGATCGGAGCCGGCAATCAGCCGCATCCCGCCATCGGAGCCGACCATGCCACCGCCGAGCCAGCGGCCGACCGTCACGACCAGCCGATTCACGGCCGCCCGTGGCTGCGTCAGCGACGTCGCTCTGCTGGCGCGGCGGATTCCGCTCTTTCCGGTCGAGCGGACGATGCCGCTGGCGCCGCTGGCTGCCGCGCGGGCCGATGCGGCCGTGCGGATCGGCTGGGCCACGATCTTTCTCAAGGCCTACGCGGTCGTCGCGCGGGAGATGCCCGTGCTCCGCACCTGGCTGGTCGAGGGATTCCTGGGCGCCACCCGTCGACTGGCCACCTGCTCGGAGAGCGTCGCCACGCTCGCCGTGACCCGCGTCGAACAGGGAGAGGACCGCCTC
>JBIJCD010000262.1:0-5500 GCA_044344895.1 Pirellulales bacterium
GCCGGCTGGTCACCGCACGACCAGCCGGTCGACGTCGAAGCCCAGGCAGCGGGCCCGCTGCCGCAGACTGGCGTAGACGTCGGACGGTAGACAGGGTTGGCGGGAGAGGATCCACAGAAACCGCCGGTCGGGCGTGCCCACCATCGCCCACTGATAGTCGTCATCGAGGGCGATGATCCAGTAGTTGCCCTCCCGCGACGCCGGCACCAGCGCCGCGAGGCCGCCGAACTTCACCCGCAGCCGGGCGTTGCCGGAGCAGGGCACCGGCTCTGCGCGGCCCTCGATCGAAGTGCACCGGCCCCCGGCCTTCACGCAGGTGTTGACGACTCGGATCGAGCCGTCACCGCAGGGCGTGTAGTCGGCCCGCGACCGCTCGCACGACCGCTGAAACCAGTTCGGCAGCCGGGCGATCTCATGCCACGTGCCGGCATACCGGCCGAGGTCGACGTGCGGCACCGTCGGCAGCGGCTCCGCGGCGGCAGCCGCCGACCCAAGCGACACCCCCAGGCAGGCCGCCAGCAGTGAGCCGAGCCGACGCAGGCCGATGCAGAACCGCGAGACCATCGCATGCTCTCCAGGATCACGTCTCTGGGAGCCGTGCACGCGGCGTCCAGAGGCGACCGGCGCCGGCTAGACGCCGACGCGTTCATTCACTGCCCGGGCCGCTCCGGGCCGCTCACCCGCGCGGTCAGCTTGCCGGTGCACTTCGCCCCCGGCGGCACATTCACCCGCAGGAAGAGCACACCGTCGCGATCGGCCGGCTTCTCGTAGGATTCGCCCACCGTGAAGGGCCGCGCCGGCCGGTCGCCCTGGGTGCCAGGCTGGCCCGCCGAGCCGGGCGGTGCGATCAGGCCCATCACCGCACCCAGTGGCACCGACGTCACGAAGTCGTCGCCCGACCCGGTCGCGCCTGCTGGCCCCAGCTCGGTCGTGAGGATCAGCTTGTAGTCACCCGCCACACGGATGCGGATCGGCCGGTCCTTGGTCACCGGTCCCGCCGGCAGCCAGGGTGCGCCCGGGACGAGCTCCACCGGCACCTCGCTGCTCTCCAGCATCTTTTCCGTCAGCTCGCCGAGCTTGGCCTTGATCGGCTCGTTGCGGGGGTCGAGCCGCTGCAGCGACTCAAGCAGCATCCGCGCCCGGTCGTACTGGCCGAGGTTCTCATACGACGTGATCAGAGTGACGGTCTCCCGCAAAAAGGCCTCGCGGACCTCGTCGAGCCGCGAGTCGAGCCGCTTGATTTCCTGGGGATTCGCCGGTTTGGCCTTCCCTTTCTGGCCGGTCCTGGCCGCCGGGGGCTGCCCGAGGCCCACGTTCGCCGGCGCGGCCAGCGCCACAAACACCAAAGCGCAGGCGAGCCCGCGTACGGTCATCGATCTCCCTCCCTGGGTTTCTGCGGCAGGGCGTCGCCGCCACTCCGCTTGAGCAGCCGGAACAGGTCGCTGTCGGTCGTGAGGATCAGCGTGCTGTCGCGGCCGAGCGTCGACTTGTAGGTGTCGAGCGTCTTGACGAAGGCGTAGAAATCGGCGGCCGCCGGGTTCGCCGCGTAGGCCGACGCGTAGATCGCGGAGGCCTTGGCGTCGGCCTCGCCGCGGATCTCCTGCACCGTGCGGTAGGCCTCCGATTGGATCCGCTGCAGGTCTTTCTCCTTGCGGCCCTCGATCTTGGCGGCCTCGCCGGCCCCCTCCGACCGGAAGCGTTCGGCGATCTGCATCCGCTCCGACATCATCCGCTCGTAGATCTTCTCGATCACGCCCGCCTTGTAGTTGAGACGCTTCACGCGGACATCGAGCAGCTCGATGCCCCACAGGCCCACCTTCGGCTGCGATGCGGCGAGCACCTCCCGCTCCAACTCCTTGCGGCCGAACTCGATCGGCGGTAGCGACCCGACCGCGTCGCCGGCTTGGGCGAGGGCCGCGTCCCGCTCCGGCTTGCGGGTCTTGTCGGACCGGACGAGCTCGATCAGGTCGTGCCGGGCGACGACGTTGCGGGTCTCGCTGCCGAGGATGTCGTCGAGCCGCGACAGGGCGCTCCGCTCGTCGCGGATGCTTTGGAAATACTTGAGGGGGTCAGCGATCCGCCAGCGGGCGAACGTGTCGACCACCACGTAGAGCTTGTCGCGGGTCGTCATCTCGCCAGGAGGTCCGTCCCATTCGAGGATCCGCTTCTCGAACCGGTTGGCCGTCTGCACGAAGGGCAGCTTGAAGTGGAGGCCAGCGCCCGGCTCGGTGGCGTTGATCGGCTGGCCGACCGGCCGGCCGAACTGCGTGATCACCACCTGCTCCGTCTGGTCGACGGTGTAGGCGCAGCCCAGGAGAAAGACCGCCGCGGCCGCCGCGAGCAGGCCGCCGAGCGGCGAGAAGAGCAGGTCGACGGCCTGGCGGGCCAGCTGCAGCAGCGGGTGGTTGACGGGCAGGCGGTTCATGGACGCTTCGTCCCCTCGGCGTCGAGCTGCCGCAGGTTCATGAGCGGCAGGAACTGCTTCGCGTCGGCGTCGAGAATGACCTTGCCGCCGAGCTGCGGCAGAACCTCCGAGATCGTCTCCAGGTACAGCCGCTGGCGGGTGACGTCGGGCGCCTTCTGATACTCCGTGAAGAGCGCCTTGAAGCGGGTGGCGTCGCCCTCGGCCTCGTTGACCCGCTTGAGCGCGTAGCCTTCCGCCTCGCGGATCGTGCGGTCGGCCTCGCCGCTGGCCCGCGGCACGACCTTGTTGTATTCGCCGTTGGCCTGGTTGATCATCTGCTCCCGCTCCTGCTGGGCGCGGTTGACCTCCTCGAACGACCGTTGCACGGCCTCCGGAGGATGCACGTTCTTCAGTTGCACCTGCTGCACGCGGAGGCCCATGCCGAGCTCCTGCACGAGGCCCGTGAGCTTCGCGATCGCGTCGTTCTCGATCCCCTGCCGGCCGATGGTCAGCACCTCGTCGACCGTGCGGTCGCCGACCACCTCCCGCATCACGCTCTCGGCGAGGTCGCGGAGCGTCGGGCCCGGCTCGCGGTGGTTGAAGAGAAACTGCTCGGGGTCGCTGATCTCGTACTGCACCACCCACTCGACGTGGGCGGCGTTGAGGTCGCCCGTCACCATGTCGCTCTCCCGCTTCTGCTCGGCGGGTGAGGCTTCCTGGTCG
Organism: Pirellulales bacterium; assembly: GCA_044344895.1. GTDB lineage: Bacteria > Planctomycetota > Planctomycetia > Pirellulales > UBA1268 > CAMCQY01. The sequence continues at coordinate 3,128 of JBIJCD010000262.1, forward strand.
GGGTTGGTCGCGTTCGCCGAGCCGAACCCAAACTCCATCTTCAGCTGCCGCTTCACCGGCAGGATCGTCACGGTGTCGATCCCGAAGGGCAGCTTGAACCGCAGGCCCGGGCCGACGGTGCCGACGTATCGCCCGAACCGCTGGATCACGCCCACGCTCTCGGGGCCGACCGTGTAGACGCCCCGAGCCAGCCCGGAGAACAGCAGCAACGCGGCGGCGGCCGCCACCAGCCACTTGAGCGGGATCGCGCCGGGCCCGGGCATGCCGGGCATCCGTGGCTGCTGGGAAAAGCGGGGAAAATCTGCCATCGGGCCGCCACCACCGGGGAAGGAAACATCTTTGTCATACCCTCGGCGGTGGGAGGTGTCGAATCGCCCGCGCGGCCTCCGGGGGAGGCGTGCGGCGGGACCGCACGGCCTGCGGGCCTGGCCTGCGTGAGGGCCTCCGCCGCGGCTCGCGGCACGGTTCCACACCGCCCGGGCGGCGGCGCGGCTCTCCAGCGTGCAGGGGCAGGGTGGCAGCGGTATCCTGACGCAAATCCAGCCCCTCCCGCCTTCCGGAGACCTTTCGATGACGCGTCTGCTCGCGGCACTGTTCGTGGCCCTCGTCGCCGGTGCGCCAGCCTTCGTCGCGGCCGCCGACCCCTGGCTCGTCGTGGAGGGCGGTGGCGGCCCCGGCGCCGGCAAGCATGTCGTGCTCGTGAGCGGCGACGAGGAATACCGGAGCGAGGAGGGGCTCACGCAGCTCGCGAAGATTCTGGCGAAGCACCACGGCTTCACCTGCACGGTGCTCTACGCGATCGATCCGGCGACGGGCGACATCAGCCCCAACACCAACGACAACATCCCGGGCCTCGAGGCGCTGCGGAAGGCCGACCTGATGGTGATCGCCAGCCGGTTCCGCAACCTTCCCGACGAGCAGATGAAGGAGATCGACGCCTACCTCAAGGCCGGCAAGCCGGTCGTCGGCATGCGGACGGCGACCCACGCCTTCAACATCCCCAAGGACCGGGCCTACCACCACTACAGCTGGAACCAGGCCGACCCGCGGATGCCGCAGGGCTTCGGTCGGCAGGTGCTCGGCGAGACCTGGGTCAACCACCACGGCCACCACGGCAAGGAGAGCACCCGCGGCCTGCTCGCCCCGGACGCGAAGGGCCACCCGATCCTCCGCGGCATCAAGGACGGCGACATCTGGGGCGACACCGACGTCTACGGCGTGCGGCTGCCGCTGCCGGGCGATTCCAAGCCGCTCGTGATGGGCCAGGTGCTCGAGGGGATGACGCCCGATGCGCCGGTGGTCGTGGGGGAGGACGCCAAGAAAAACGAACCGATGATGCCGGTGGCATGGACCAAGACCTACAGCGTGGAGGGTGGGCCGACGGGCCGGGCCTTCACGACCACGATGGGGGCCGCGACCGATCTCGCGGCGGCGGGCACGCGGCGGATGCTCGTGAACGCCTGCTACTGGGCGCTCGGCATGGAGGAGAAGATCCCGGCCGCGTCGAACGTCGATATCGTGGGCACGTTCGAGCCGACCGCCTTCGGCAACAACCGCTACAAGAAGGGCGTGAAGCCGGCGGACCTGCGGTAGCAGCGTCTCACGGTGCGAAAATACACGCTAGCGCGTGGGCAACGCGTTGGGGTTGCCCGTATCCACTCGCCGGACGTTCGCTGCGGGCATCCTGCCCTCCGCTCACTCGATGCCGGCTGCGCTTTCGGCATCCTGCCTTCGCTTGCCGACAACGCCGGCTCGCGGACACGGGCAACCCCTCGTGGACGTGACGGTGGACAAGCCAGGCCCCGCGCAGCAGCGAATCCCAGAGAACGATGAGGCCGTCGCCTCCTCGCTCATTCTCTGACGGCAGCGAAGTGGTGGCTGTGGCCGAAGCGGAACGCTCCCGGGTGGAGGATCTGGGCCAGGACCTCGAGCGAGTCGACGAGCCGCGGGCCGGGGCGGTTGAAGAGGTGGTGACCGTCGACGGCCGCCACGCGGCCCGCGTGCCAGGCCCGCAGCCGCTCGAGATGGGGCCGAACGGCTGCGCTCATAGCCTCCGCTAGCACGCGATCGAGCGGGAAGCCGCAGGGGACGAGCACCACGACATCGGGGTCGGCGGCCGCGACGGCGTCCCACTCGATCCAGTGGGAGTGCTCGCCGGGACGGCCAAGGGCATCCTCTCCGCCGGCCAGGCGGACCATTTCCGGCACCCAGTTGCCGGCGGCCATCGGCGGGTCGAGCCACTCGATCATGGCCACGCGGGGCAGGGCTTCCGGGCGGCCGCGAGCGAGCGTCGCCGTGCGGCTGGCGGCCGAGTGGCAGCGGGCGCGGAGCCGCGCGACCAGTTCGCGGGCCCGGCCGAGCGTGCCCGTCGCT
>JBIJCD010000263.1:0-5498 GCA_044344895.1 Pirellulales bacterium
ATGCAGCTCGACGTGGCCGGCAACGCCACCGGCCGGCCGCGGCCGCTGCTCATCGGTCCCGGCGATGTCGAGCTCAGTCAGCTCGATCCACTGGAACGATCGCTCCTCGCGCAGCTCGTCGGCGCGGCATCGGCAGGCGAGACCAGCCTGCCGGAGCCACTGGAACGACGGCCGATCGCCCGCGTGGTCGTCAGCCCGCAGTCGTCGGCCACGCATCTGGCGATGCTCTGTGAGCACGGCCGGCTCGTGCTGCAGCCCGAGCCGCGGCGAAACCCCGACCTCATCGTTCCGCTCGTCTGGGATGGAGGCCGCCCCTGGGAGTTCGCGCTGGTCGTCGAGCCGGACGACTCCGTCACCATCCGCGGCGAGACGCTCGCCGAGCTGGCCGGCGACGCTGGACGGCCGCCGCGGCCGAGCCGGGCCACGCTGCGGGGCATGCTCGTGCGCGGCAGCGAACGGAAGGATCTGCGGACGCCGCGGGCGATTCTGCGGTCGGGGCTGATCGTGTTCGAGGATCGCCTCGCCCGCCTGGCGGTGGCGGAGATGGCGGCCGGTCCTGCGGCCGGTGAGCATCCCGCCGTGGCCGGCTGGCTCGATCAGTTCGAGCGCCGCGGTCCGATCGAATTCGCCGGCGGACAGATCGACGGCATGATCGACCGGATCGCCTCGTTCGCCGACCTGCCGCGGCTGGAGCTGCCGGGATGGACGGGCTGGCGGATCGAATCGGGCTCGCCCCGCCCGAAGCTCGTACTCGACGACTCGCCGACGGTCTCGCTCGACGGCGGCGACGATCCCGACGACCCGGTCATCGATTCCGGCCCGGGCGGGAGGCCCGAACGTCGCCGCACGACGCCGCGCGTCCAGCTGGCAGGTCGGATCTGGTTCGACTATGCCGGCATTCTCGTCGCCGCTGACGAACCCGCCGGCGGTGCGGCCGATCCCGACCGGAGGGTGCTCGTGCGCCGCGACCGCGCCGCCGAACGCGACGCCATCGCCATGCTGCCGCGGTACGGCGCGACGCCACCCCGGCCGGCGGAAGGCGGCGCCGATGCCGGCCACCACGTGGAGATCCCCCGAGCCCGCCTCGACGCCTCGGTTTCGCAGCTGGCCGGAGCCGGCTGGACGGTGGAGGTCTCCGGCCGCCGCTATCGCCCCGCCGGCAGCGTCGCCTGGAACGTGTCGAGCGGGATCGACTGGTTCGAGCTGTCGGCCGCCATCGACTTCGGCGGCGTCACGGCGGAGCTGCCGGCGCTGCTGGAGGCCCTGGCCAAGGGGAGCCGCGCCGTGGAGCTTTCCGACGGCTCGATGGGCATCCTGCCTGATGCGCTCTCCTCCCAGATCGAACCGCTGGCGGCGCTGGCGCAGCGGCACGACGGGCGGCTACGGTACGGCCGGATCCAGATGGCACTGCTCGACGCCCTGCTGGCGGGACAGCCGCAGGCGCACGTCGACGAGGCCTTCGAGCGGATCCGCGAGGAGCTCGCCCGCGGCGAGCGGCCGGAGGCGCAGGACGAGCCGGAGGGATTCCAGGGGACACTGCGGCACTACCAGCGCGAGGGGCTCGGCTGGCTCTCCTTCCTCGAGCGGATGGGCCTGGGCGGGTGCCTGGCCGACGACATGGGCCTCGGCAAGACGATCCAGGTGCTGGCGATGTTCGTGCGCCGTCAGCGGATGCTCGGCGAGGAAGGCGTCGCGCACAGGCCGTCGCTGGTGGTCGTGCCCAAGAGCCTCGTCTTCAACTGGATCGAGGAAGCCCGCCGGTTCGCCCCTTCGCTGCGGGTGCTCAACTACACCGGCAACGCCCGGGCCGGCGAGTCGACCGTGCTGGCCGACCACGACCTCGTGCTCACCACCTACGGCACGCTGCGCCGCGACATCGTCACGCACCGCGAGACCGAGTTCGACTACGTGGTGCTCGACGAGGCGCAGTCGATCAAGAACGCCGCCAGCCAGGCCGCGAAGGCCTGTCGCCTCCTGCGGGCCCGCCACCGCCTGGCGCTCACGGGCACGCCGGTGGAGAACCACATCGGCGAGCTGTGGAGCATCTTCGAGTTCCTCAATCCCGGGCAACTCGGCAGCGCCGCCCGGCTGAAGCGGTTCCTCACGGGCGGCCGCACCAGCGCCGAGGTCGTGGCCCGCGCCGTCCGTCCCTACCTGCTGCGTCGGACGAAGACGCAGGTGCTCTCCGACCTGCCCGAGAAGACCGAGCAGACGCTGTTCTGCGAGCTCGGGGAGGAGCAGCGCAAGGCCTACGACGAGCTGCGCGAGCACTACCGTGTCGAACTGTCCGGCCGGATCGGCCGCATGGGCATCGGCCGCTCGCGGATCGCGGTGCTCGAGGCGCTGTTGCGGCTGCGGCAGACCGCCTGCCACCCGGGCCTCGTCGATCCGGCGCGCATCGACCAGCCGGCCGCCAAGCTCGACACGCTGCTCGACCAGCTCGACGAGGTGCTCGACGAGGGGCACAAGGTGCTCGTCTTCAGCCAGTTCACGAGCTTTCTCGCCATCCTACGGCGGCGGCTCGACGAGCGGTCGCTGACGTACGAATACCTCGACGGCAAGACGACCGACCGGCAGTCGCGGGTGCAGCGGTTCCAGGAGGATGCCGACTGCCGGCTGTTCCTGGTGAGCTTGAAGGCGGGCGGCCAGGGGCTCAATCTCACCGCCGCCGACTACATCTACATCCTCGACCCCTGGTGGAACCCGGCCGTCGAGGCGCAGGCCGTCGACCGGGCGCACCGCATCGGCCAGACCCGCCGAGTCTTCGCCTACCGCCTTATCGCCCGCGACACGGTCGAGGAGAAGATCGTCGCCCTCCAGGACCGCAAGCGGGAACTGGCCGAATCGATCGTGCGGGCCGACGAGAGCATGGTCTCCAGCCTCACGGCCGAAGACGTCGAGCTGCTTCTGTCCTGAGGCCCGGCCCCTCACAAAACCCTAATCGGCTCGGGGTATACCCCCGGTCGCAGTCGTTCCGCCACGGCTCGCCCGAGCCCGAGAACACGCCCCATGCACACCACGGTGTCGGCCGATCGCGTGAAGCCATCCTCCTCCAAACCGAAGGCCGCCACGCCGGCGAACGCCGCACAGATCCTCGTGGTCGACGACGAGGAGGACCTGCTCGAACTGCTCCGTTACAGCCTCACCAAGGAGGGCTACGCGGTGCAGGGGGTGGGCAGTGGCGAGGAGGCTCTGAAGGCCACGCGTCAGCAGCCGCCCGACCTGATCGTGCTCGATTGGATGCTGCCCGCGGTGGATGGTCTCGAAGTCTGCCGCCGTCTCAAGGACGACCCCAAGACCCGCGACATTCCGATCATCATGCTCACCGCCAAGGGCGAGGAGAGCGACATGATCGCCGGCCTCGAGCGGGGGGCCGACGACTATATCGCCAAGCCCTTCAGCCCGCGGGTGCTGACGGCCCGGGTCAAGGCGCTGCTGCGCCGCAAGGATGCCGCGGCGAAGACCGAGGCGGAAACGACGATCGACGTGCACGAGCTGTCGATCCACCCCGGCCGGCACGAAGTGACCCTCGCCGGCTCCCGGGTCGACCTGACATACACGGAGTTCGCACTGCTGCAATTCCTGGCCAAGCGGCCGGGCTGGGCGTTCACGCGAACCCAGATCGTCGACGCCGTCAAGGGGGAGGATTATCCTGTGACGGAGCGGTCGGTGGACGTCCAAGTCGCCGGCCTGCGAAAAAAGCTCGGGTCATTCGGTTCCTACATCGAAACCGTCCGCGGCGTGGGATACCGATTCCGGGCGTGATCCACCGTCGCGTCCCCGAATCCACCCCATGGCCCGTTCGCGCTTCGCCTGGCACCTCTTCGCGCGGGTCTGCGCGCTGGTGGCGGCGTTGCTGGTGGGCTGCTTCCTGCTGGCGAGCGTGCAGCTGGCGCGGCTTTCCGACTCGGCACAGCTGCAGCGGGTGGCAGATGTCGCCACCGGGCTGGCCGGCGTGCTGCAGCAGCGGGCCGGCGGAGTCGATCCAGCCGAGTTCGCCGCCGCGACCCGGCGGATGGCCGCCGCGACCGGGGCCCGTGTCGATCTGCTCGCCATCGACGGCATGCTGCTGGCCAGCTCCACCCCTGATGCGGCCGCTCGCGAGCGGACGCCCGCCGCGGATTCGCTGCTCGAGGAGGCCCGCGCCGGCCGGGTCGCCCGCACCAGCCGCTACGACGCCGCGGCGGGCAAGCGGCTGCTCTGCGTGGTGGCACCCGTCGGCCCGGTGGACCGGCCGGCGGCGATCATCCGCGTCACCGCCGACACGCTGGCGTCCGACGCCGACCTGGCCCGGTCGCAGCGCCGCCTGCTGTGGGGGTTCCTGGCCTGCTCGGCGGCGGCGCTGGCGGCAGCCGGCATCCTCGCCGGCCGCCTGGCACGGCCGGTGGTCGACCTGTCGCTGGCCGCGACACGGCTCGCCGACGGGGATGTCGACAGCCCGATCCCGACCGGTGAACTCGCCGAATTCGCCGGGCTCGCCGGGGCGATCGCGGCGATCCGCGAACAGCTCATCGAGCGCGGGCTGACCATCGGCCGCCAGGGCACCCAGCAGGAGGCGGTGCTCGGCAGCATGATCGAGGGCGTGCTGGCGATCGACGCCCGGCAGCGGGTCGTGGGCATCAACCGCGCGGCCGCGGAGCTCATCGCGGTCGATCCGGCTCGGTCGATCCGGCGCACGCTGCAGGAGGTGGTGCGAAATCCTGACCTGCGGCAGTTCGCCCTGCGGGCCATCGACTGCCGTGAGCCGGTGGAGGACGATCTGCTGCTGCGCGGCGTCCGCGACCGCACGATCCGGCTGCGGGGCACGGCGCTGCGCGACGACTCCGGTGACGGCGGCGCCGTGATCGTGCTCAACGACGTCACGGAGATGCAACGGCTGGAGACGATCCGCCGGGATTTCGTGGCCAACGTCTCGCACGAGCTGAAGACGCCGATCGCGTCCATCAAGGGCTTCGTGGAGGCGCTCGTCGACGGCGCGGCGGAAGATCCGACCGACCGCAGGCGATTCCTGGAGATCGTCGCGCGGCAGGCCGACCGGTTGGAATCGATCATCGAGGATCTGCTGTCGCTCTCGCGGATCGAGCAGAGCGAGGGCGCCGGCAATCTGCCGCGGGAGCCGGTACAGGTCGCCGAACTGATCGCCACCGTGGTGACCGACTGCCTGCCGCGGGCCAGCGACCGCTCGATCCGGATCCACGTCGACTGCCCCGAGTCACTCGTGGCGAACCTCAACGCCCCGCTGCTGGAACAGGCGCTCATCAACCTGGTCGACAACGCGGTGAAGTACAGCGGTCCCGGCAGCGAGGTGCGGATCACGGCCGCCGCCGCGGACGGCGGCGTGAGCATCGCGATCCGCGACGAGGGCTGCGGCATCGAGCCCGAGCATCTGCCGCGGCTTTTCGAGCGGTTCTACCGGATCGACAAGGCCCGCAGCCGGCAGCTCGGCGGGACGGGCCTGGGGCTCTCGATCGTGAAGCACATCGTGCAAGCCCACGGCG
>JBIJCD010000264.1:0-5493 GCA_044344895.1 Pirellulales bacterium
ATCCTCCTTGCGCACAGGGGCCTGCGGCGGCAGGCCGATCGCGCGTTCGACCTTTTTCTGGACTACCGGTTCGTTGTAGGTGTCGTCAAACACGTCGTAGATGGTGGGCTCGTGCGATGTCATGAAGGGTGCATCCTCGATCGGGGCGAAGCTGCGGATGTTGTCCCTGCCCGCGACGAGGGCCTCGCCATCGCCCACCCCGCCTCGCGCCGCCGGTGAGGCATGGCGACGCCCACCGGATGTGGGCATGAAGCCGTCGAGTGCGTGCGTGCGTCGTCCGGCCGCCGGCACGAGCAGCACGATCGCTCCCACCGCGACCGGCAAGGTCAGCAGCCACTGACGAGGGATCGGGCGTTGAGAGGACGCCTCGAGCCGCGGCTTGATCTCGCGCCAGTGGTGGCCCATGAGCCACCAGATGCCTACAACGGCGAAGGCGACGACGAGCCACTGAATCCACAGAGCGGCGACGCTGGCCGAGGCGAATACGACGAGAAATACGGCAATCGCGGCACACGCGCGTGCCGCGCTTTCGTGATGCGAAAACAGCGCCAGGGCGATCGCGGCATCGCGAAAAAACGCCAGGAGCAGGGCGTCCAGTAGGAGTGGGACACCGGCAGCCGCCCGGCAGCCGGCCTCGGCCACCAGCGAGATGCACACCAATCCGCAGACCCAGGGCGTGCGGCCGCGCACCGTCGCTCCGAAGTCCGGCCGGTATCGACGTAGGAATTCAGACACCGCTAACACCGCTGCCACACAGCCGATTGCCGCAAGCATGAATGTGGACTGCATCCCCGCCCCAGTCCGTGCCGGATCGGCGGCCTCGACGGCGACACAGGCGATCGTCGCCATCGCCAGCGTCGTCGTGCGCATGGCCGGTGGGCCGACACGCGAATTCGAACTGGCCGCTTCAGCCCGCATGACAGAGCCTCCTCCAGGCACGACCAAACTCTTCCAGCGAACGCTCGCCGGACTCGAGCCAGATGCCCCGACCGGGGAGAGCGGGCCGAACCGAAGGCGCCGCCCCGCGAGATCCGGCTGACTCCAGCACCACCCACAGCTGATCACCGTGGACGTGACGATGCTCCGTGCGCGCGGTGAGACCGCGCTCGGTCGTGACCGTGACCTGAAATACGCCGCAGTTGTGGTGATGGATGCGCCGGCATGCCGCGGCCGAATGCTCGTGCTGGCAGGACTGGCCGTGATGTGCGCACGGGCTGAACCTTGCGAGTTCATCCAGAAAGCGCCGCAGCCCTGCGGCTCCGGTGGCCATGCGCAACGATTCGTGCCCGAAACAGCATTCGACGTGTGCGTTCTGCCGGTGGTAGGCGATGCAGATGCTCGCTGCGATTCGGATGGACGTCTCGAGTGTGCCCTCCGCCCCGCATCCATCGTGCAGCGCGGGGTTCGAATCGAACACGACCCGCACGGCCGACAGCACCGGCGACTCCCGCTCGCACACGACCATCGCTCCCAGTCGCGCAGTCTGCGCCCAATGCACGCGCCGCAACGAATCGCCGTTGCGAAACGGACGTGTGCCAGCCATGTCCCCTGAATCCCCGATGCGGAGCTCCGAGAACATGTCGTCGGCGGGACGCGTTTCAGCGGCGTCGACGAGCGTCTCGAGCCGAACTGTGGCCGGCCATACAACGACTGGTGCTGGGATGCCGATGTCACGGCTTGCCATCCGCAGTCCGAACGGAAATCCGTTCACCAATTGGCACGGGACGCGAGGATATTCGCCACGGCGTGACGGCACGATGTCCCACGTGAATTCCGTCGTCGACCAGCCGCCCACCCGGGCCAGTGCGACCGACACCTCGCCACCGACATCACCTTCCACGGAAATCCCCCAGACCGGCCAGGGCCAGGCGTTCCGCACTGCGACCATCGCCTGCAGCACCTCACCTTCTGAAACCCGAAGCTCACGGAACGTCATCTGCGCCGAGAGCCCGCGGATCGAAATCGCGGGCCACGCGTACCCCAGCACGAGCACGGCCAGGATGGCGACACACGACACCAGCGCCAGCGGGCTCACACAAAGGGCGAGGGCCAGGGACGACACCAGGGCCGCTGCCAGCACGATGACCGGGTGCCGCACTGCAACAGCCCAGGCGTCCGACCCCGGGCAGAGGTCTTTCGTCAGCGTGTCGACGACCCATTGACCGAGCATCCGCATGGCAATCCGCCCCAAAAGCCTCGCCCACTCTATTGCAAACGCTATGCAAGTAATGACTATATTGCAAAAGCGCGGCTGGTAGGCAAGGCCTGGGTCGCGGCTTTTTCCGGGAGCCGGGCGGAGGCGACGGCCGGCGGTGCGCACGGGCACCCCTGCGTCCGGCTGTGCTCCGCGACGGCGCTCAAGCGGCGGCCGGGAGCGGACGGCGGCCGCACAGGCGACGTCTTGCCAATGGGCGACTCGCCGTGGGCGGCGCTACGCACCCACGGCTCGCCTCAGATTCTCGTCGATCGCCGCCAGGAAGTCCTGCGTGGTGAGGTGCGGCTGATCCGGGCCGACGAGGATCGCCAGATCCTTCGTCATCTTCCCCTGCTCCACCGTCTCGATGCAGACCTTCTCGAGCGCGTCGGCGAAGCGGGTCACTGCCGGCGTGCCGTCGAGCTTGCCGCGGTGGGCCAGGCCCCGGGTCCAGGCGAAGATCGAGGCGATGGGATTCGTGCTCGTCGGCTTGCCCTGCTGGTGCTGCCGGTAGTGCCGCGTCACCGTGCCGTGGGCCGCCTCCGCCTCAACGGTCTTGCCGTCGGGCGTCATCAGCACGCTCGTCATCAGGCCCAGCGAGCCGAAGCCCTGCGCCACGATGTCGCTCTGCACGTCGCCATCGTAATTCTTGCAGGCCCAGACGTAGCCGCCCTCCCACTTGAGCGCCGAGGCCACCATGTCGTCGATCAGCCGGTGCTCGTAGGTGATCCCCTTGGCCGCGAATTCCTGCTTGAACTCGGCGTCGAAGATCTCCTGGAAGATGTCCTTGAACCGGCCGTCGTAGGCCTTGAGGATCGTGTTCTTGGTGGAGAGGTAGACGGGATAGTTGCGGGCCAGGCCGTAGCGGAAGCTGGCCCGGGCGAAGTCGCGGATCGAGTCGTCGAGGTTGAACATCGCCATGGCCACGCCGGGCGACGGAAAGTCGAACACGTCGAACTCCATCGGCTTCGAGCCGTCGGCCGGCGTGAACGTGAGTGTGAGCTTCCCGGGGCCGGGGATCCGCGTGTCGGTGGCCCTGTACTGATCGCCGAAGGCGTGGCGACCGACGACGATCGGCTTCGTCCACCCCGGTACGAGCCGCGGGATGTTCTTGATGATGATCGGTTCGCGGAAGATCACGCCGCCCAGGATGTTGCGGATCGTGCCGTTGGGGCTCTTCCACATTTTCTTGAGGCCGAACTCCTTCACGCGGGCCTCGTCGGGCGTGATGGTGGCGCACTTCACGCCCACGCCGTACTGCTTGATCGCGTTGGCGGCATCGACGGTCACCTGGTCGGCGGTGGCGTCGCGGTTCTCGATCGACAGGTCGAAAGAGCGGATGTCGACATCGAGGTAGGGCAGGATCAGCTTGTCCTTGATGAACTGCCAGATGATCCGCGTCATCTCGTCGCCGTCGAGATCGACCACCGGGCCCGCGACCTTGATCCTGCCTGCCATGCCGAAGCTCCTGCGATGAAGTGACCGCTGCCGACCGTATGCCGAGCCGCCTGATCGGCCCGTGTTGTACCAATCCGTGCAGGGGATTTCATGCCTGCCCGTCACGCCACCAGCGCGGCGAGGATGTCGGCGGCGGAGTCGACCTGCGACAGTTCGATCCATTCGTCGGCAGTGTGCGCCTGGGCGATCGAGCCCGGGCCGAACACCATGCACGGCACACCCGCGGCCGCGTAGATGCTGGCGTTGGTGCCGTAGCGGGCGGCGATCTGCTGCGGCGCGATGCCGCGGACCGCGGCCGCGGCCACGAGCCGGTCGAACCAGGTGCGTTCGGCCATCGCGGGCAGACCGGCGCTCTCCAAAAACGGCTCGTCGTGCTCCACTCGCGCGGTGCCGCAGGCAGCGGCGATCCGCTCGATCACTTCCGCCCGCGCCGCCTGCGGCGATTCTCCCGGCACGACGCGGCGCTCCAGCTCGAGCACCACCAGGTCGGGCACGAGGTTGACTCCCATGCCGCCGCGGACGGTGCCGAGGTTGAGCGTGGGCGGCCCGCAGGGATGGCCAGGGTTGCGGGTGAGCAGCTCGCGGGAGAGCGACTCGATCGCCGCAATCGCGCGGCCGGCGTGGTGGATCGCGTTGTCGCCCCGCTCCGGGAAGGCGCTGTGGCAGGCGCGGCCGTGCACCCGGGTCCGCCAGCGCACCGCCCCCTTGTGCTGCGTGACGATGTCGAGCTCGGTAGGCTCCGCCACCACGGCGGCGGCCGGCGGCCCGCCGAACAGGTCGCGGACCTGGCGGTCCGCAGCGGAGAGCCCGTCGGCCTGCGGACTCCAGAGCCGGGCGACGGCCCTCGCGCCAGAGAAGCCGAATTCCTCGTTCACCGTCGCGGCGAACACGACCGTGGCCCGCCGCGGACGACCCGCCGCCCGCAGCCGGTCGAGCGCCACGAGCATCGCCGCCATGCCCCCTTTCACGTCGCAGGAGCCGCGGCCGGAGAGTCGGCCGTCGCGGACGGCGGGGGCAAACGGCTCGATCGACATGCCGTCGGCGGGCACGGTGTCCTGATGCGCATCCCACAGGATGGTCGGCGCATCGGGCTGCGTGGCATCGAGCCGGGCGATGACGTTGTCGCGGCCGGGCGAGACGGGCTGCCGCACCCAGGGCAGCCCGGCGGCCATGAACCGCTGCACCAGGTAGTCGGTGACGCGGCCTTCCAGGTAGTCCGGCCCGGAGACGTCCCGCCCCATCGGATTGATGCTCGGGCGGCGCACCAGGTCTGCGAGCGTGTCGACGTGGTCTGCCATCGCCGACACCCTACCAAACCCGTCGGCAGCCGGTGCGATTCCTGGTTGGAGCCAGAGGCAGCGTGGTAGAATCGTCCAGGCCGTCCCAGCCTGCCGGCCGACTCCGCCCGCCCGGCCCGTTCCACACTCCCGGACCGTTCCCCATGCCGCGCCTGCCACGATCGTCGAGCGCCGCCGGACGACCGGCTCTGACAACGCCCGGATCGCAGTCGGGCCGCATGCCTGCGGGAATAATGATGCAGAGAGGCCTGGTGGCGTCCATCACGGCGCTCGTCGTCGCGGTCGGGCTCGTGACGGCCCGCGATGCCAGCCGTGCGGTCGCGCAGGAGTCGGGCGGACGAGCGGCAGTCGCGCCGCAGCGGCAGGGCGACGAGGCGGCCGTTCGCGCCGCGGCCCGGGCCTACGTCGAGGCGCTCGACCGCGGCGACGGCCGGGCGTTGGCCGCGATGTGGACGCCCGACGGCGACATCGTCGACGACGACGGCCGCGTGACCAACGGCCGCGAGACGGTGGCCGCCACCACGCCCGCGGCCGCCGATGCGT
>JBIJCD010000265.1:0-5489 GCA_044344895.1 Pirellulales bacterium
CCCGAGCATCCGCTCACGGCGCGGGTCATGGCCAACCGCATCTGGCAGTGGCACTTCGGCACCGGCCTCGTCGACTCGGCGAGCGATTTCGGCCGCAACGGCTCGCTGCCGACACATCCCGAGCTGCTCGACTGGCTCGCCGCCGAGTTCGTCTCTCACGGCTGGTCGATCAAGCACCTGCACCAGCTCATCGTGCTCTCCGCCACCTACCGGCAGGGGCATGGCATCGACCCCAGGGCGATGGCCAAGGACGCCGACTGCCGGCTCCTCTGGCGGTTTCCCCCGCGGCGGCTCGAGGCGGAGGCGATCCGCGACGCGATGCTGGCCGTGAGCGGCCGGCTCGATCTCGCGATGGGCGGCCCCGGCTTCGACCTCTTCAAGGCCCGCGGCGGGCTCAACGGCTTTCCGCCGATCGAATCGTTCGACGCGAAGGGGCTGCGGCGGATGGTCTATGCCCACAAGATCCGCATGGAGAAGGAGAGCGTCTTCGGCGCCTTCGACTGCCCCGACGCCGGCCAGACGATGGCCCGCCGCCGACAGTCGACCACGCCGATCCAGGCGCTGAACCTCTTCAATAGCCCGTTCACGCTCGCCGAGTCACGGGCGTTCGCCGCGCGGATCGAGGCCGACGTCGCAGCGGTGCAGGGGGACCGCGAGGCCGGGGCCGGTGGTGCCGATCCGGTGCCCGCCTGGGTCGACCGAGCCTTCCAGCTGGCGCTCGGCCGCAGCCCCGATCCCGATGAGCGACGCGTCGTCGAGCCGATCGTCCGCGAGCATGGACTGCCGACGCTTTGCCGCGTGCTCTACAACGCGAACGAGTTTTTGTTCATTCCCTGACGCCGCACACCCCCGACTGGAAGCCAGCGCATGAGCCCCCTCGAGTCCCTGACGCCAGCCGGCCGGCAGCTGCTCGACCGTCGCCGATTTCTCGGCGACTCGGCCACGGGCCTCGGCTCGATCGCGCTGGCGAGCCTGCTGGCCGGGGAGCGGTCGCTGGCAGCCGAGCCGATCGTGATCGATCCGGCCCGGCCCTACGCGCCGCGGCCGCCGCACTTCGCGGCCAAGGCGAAGAACGTGCTCGTGATCTTCTGCGCCGGTGCCGTCAGCCAGCTCGAGACCTGGGACTGGAAGCCGGAACTCGTGGCCTGGGACGACAAGCCGCTGCCGGGCGGGCCGGCCGTGACGTTCCAGGGGCCGGCGGGCAACCTGGCCCGGCCGCAGTATGAGTTCAGGCCCCGCGGCCAGACCGGCAAGATGGTCTCCGACATGATCCCCCATCTCGCGGAGCTCACCGACGAGATCGCCTTCGTCCACTCGCTCACGAGCCGCACGAACACCCACGGCCCCGCCGAAAACTTCCTCTCGACCGGTTCGGTCTTCGACGGGTTCCCGAGCATCGGCGGCTGGGTCACCTACGCGCTGGGCAGCGAAAACCAGGATCTTCCCGCCTTCGTGGCGATCCCCGATCCGCGCGGCATCCCGCAGGCCAGCTCCAACAACTGGGGCCCCGGCTTCCTGCCGGCCGAGTTCCAGGGGACGACGCTCTCGGCGAAGGAGCCCGTGCGGCATCTCGGGCTGCCCGAGGGGGTCGGCGCGGCCGGCGACCGGGCCGCCCGCGATCTCCTGGCCCGGATCAACACGCGGCACCTCGAGCAGAACCCTGGCGACGGACCGCTCGCCGCACGAATCGCCAGCTACGAGCTCGCCGCCCGCATGCAGCTCTCGATGCCGGCGATCGGCGATCTCTCCAGCGAATCGGCCGCGACGCTCAAGGCCTACGGCGCCGACGACGAGTCGAATCCGATCAAGGCGGGCTTCGCCAGAAACTGCATCCTGGCCCGGCGGCTGATCGAGCAGGGGGTGCGATTCGTGCAGCTCTTCAACGGCGCCTACGCCAGCGGCGGCGAGCTCAATTGGGACGGCCACTCGAAGCTCAAGGAGCAGTACGACCGCCACGCCGCGATCCTCGACCAGCCGGCGGCCGCGCTCATCCGCGACCTGCGGCAGCGGGGGCTGCTCGCCGACACGCTCGTCGTCTGGTGCACGGAATTCGGCCGGATGCCCTTCTTCCAGAAGGGCGCCAAGGGCCGCGACCACAATCCTGACGGCTTCACCTGCTGGATGACCGGAGCCGGCGTGAGGCCCGGCGTGAGCCACGGCGTGACCGACGAGCTCGGCGTGAAGGCGGTGGCCGACGTGCATCCGCTCTACGACTTCAACGCCACGATCCTGCACCTCCTGGGTATTGACCACACGCGGCTGACGTTCCGCCACAACGGCTTCGACCGGCGGCTCACCGACGTGCACGGGTCCGTCATCCGGCCAATCCTGGCCTAGAGCGCATCTGGTTTAGCTGTAGCGACGACGTGGCAAACCTGGAGACGGAGGCGAGGGGTCGGCGAACGCTCGAGGAGTTTTGGGCCGCCTCGGCCCACGCGACGAGACTTTTGCCGCCCCGAAGCCGTCGCTACACCAAACCGGGATGCGCTCTAGCCTGCGGCGGTCGGTACATCTGCAGCGGCATGGCCGGGGAGTCCGAGAGCCGATGGATCGGCGGAAGCTCGCCGAGCGCCCGGGCCGCTTCGGCCTTCGCCAGGAGACGTCTGCCGCCCACCGGCGGACCGTACCTGTGCCGACAAGCGAGACCGGCACCACGCCGCGACGCTTCGTGGTCGTGACACTGATCGGCTCGCAGCCGTCACGTGAAAACAGTTTGCCCCTTTCGCCGCGCGGTCTCGTCTACAGAGATAGCACCTCTCTGGTGCCATCTCTCACCACCCGAGGACACATTCCAATGTCTCGCCCGGCCCTGCCCACCATCGCCTGTCTCGTTTATGCCAGCACCTGCGTCGGCGGCGGACCGCCAGCCCATGCAGCCGAAGGCGACTGTCCCTACCTGCGGATGCACGCCAACGTGGGTGGTCTCGTGGCCGCGGTGAACGCGGTCGTCGAGCCCGACATTCCGATCGCAGCGGCCATGAGCGTGGGCTGCACCGAGTCGAAGCTGCCGGCGTCCCGGGCGGCCCTGCTCGATCTCCTCCCCGAGGACCATGGGCGGCTGATCGCCGACTGCGCGCGGGGGCGGGCAGCCGTGAAACGCGGCGTGACCGAATTCGACCTCCTCGACCTGCTCGACGATCCCGTCGAACCGTCGGCCGAGGCCAGTGCCGTTCGATCGTTTTTCCTTGATCGGGCCGTCGACGTCGCCATCGGCCGCGCATCATCGGCCGGCCCTTACCCGATCAGCTTCGACTGGGCCGTTGTTCTCGACCCCCGATCCGCCACGCTCTACAGCTTCATCCTGAATTGCGGAGATTGAGCATGACCACTCCCTTCGCTCCTCAGGCGACGATCGCCTCACGCAAGCAAGGCTACACTGAAGCCCGTTGCGTCCCGCACGACCGCGGGCGCGGCAGACGCACGGCTTGCAGAAGCTCCCATGCCATTCTCTTCCTCGATCCGTGGGCAGCGGTTTACGTTCGCCGATCTTCGCGAGCTGCTCGGCAAGGCCAACGAGGAGAAATCGGGGGACGCGCTCGCCGGCCTCGCGGCGGGATCGCATCTGGAGCGGGCGGCCGCCAAGGCGGCGCTAGCCGACCTGCCGCTGGCCATGCTGTTCGACCAGCCGCTGCTCTGCCCGGACGAGGACGACGTCAGCCGCATCCTGCTCGACGACCACGACGCCGCAGCTTTCGCAGCGGTGCGATCGTGGACGGTGGGCGAACTCCGCGACCATTTACTCGACGATGCGACCAGCCTCGGCGACATCCGACGGCTGCAGCGGGCGCTGCTGCCCGAGATGGCCGCTGCGGTGGCCAAGCTGATGAGCAACAAGGATCTGGTGGTGGCCGCCAGCCGGATCCGCAACGTCTCCCGCTGCCGCAGCACGCTCGGCCAGCCCGGCGTGCTCGGCATCCGGATCCAGCCCAACCACGCCGCCGACGACGTGCCTGCGATCCTGCTGGCCACGATCGAGGGCCTGCTGCACGGCTGCGGCGATGCTGTGATCGGCGTCAATCCGGCGGCCGATTCGATCGACTCGGTGTCGGTTATCCTCAAGGCACTCGACCAGCTGATTGTTGGCTGCAGCATCCCCACGCAGCACTGCTGCCTGGCCCACGTCACCACGCAGCTGGCATGCCTCGATCGCGGCGTGCCGATCGACCTGCTCTTCCAGTCGGTCGGAGGAACGCAGCCGACCAACGAGAGCTTCGGAATAACCCTCGGCATGCTGCAGGAGGGGCGGGAGCGGGTGCTAGAAGGCCACCTCGCCCGCGACGCCGGCAGCTCCGGCCGGCAGGTGACCTACTTCGAGACGGGGCAGGGGAGCAGCCTCTCGGCCGAGGCGCACCGGGGCATCGACCAGCTCACGCTCGAGGCCCGCGCCCAGGGGCTGGCCCGGGCGTTCGACCCCTTCCTGGTCAACAGTGTGGTGGGATTCATCGGCCCGGAGTATCTCTTCGACGAGCGACAGATCTTGCGGGCCGGCCTCGAAGATCACTTCGTGGGCAAGCTGCTGGGGCTGCCGATGGGCTGCGACGTCTGCTACACCAACCATGCGGCCGCCGACCAAAACTCGGCGGAGAACCTCCTCATGCTGCTCTCGGCAGCCGGCTGCAACTTCTTCATGGGCGTGCCGGGGGGCGACGACGTGATGCTCAATTACCAGACGACGAGCTACCACGACGCGATCGCAATGCGGTCGCTGTTCTCGCTGCGGCCGGCGCCGGAGTTCGAACGGTGGCTCGAGTCGCAGGAAATCATGCGCGACGGCGTGCTGCTGCCGGCTCACGAGCAGGCAGCCGGCCGGCTGCTCGTGCACGTGGCCGGCTGACCCATTCCCCGTCGCCACCCCCAAGCCACAGAAGCCATGCCCATGCCACAGCCATCAGACGCGACGCCTCGCGACGACGACGTCTCGCTCCTGGCCCGGCTGGGCTACGTGCAGGAGCTTTCCCGCACACTCGGCGGGTTTTCCAACTTCGCGATCTCGCTGTCGATCATCTGCATCCTGGCCGGCGGGATTACGTCGTTTCACATCGGCTACTGCTCCGTCGGAGGCGCCGCGATCGGCCTGGGCTGGCCACTTGTCTGCCTGTTCTCGCTGGCCGTGGCGCTGTCGATGGCCCAGATCGCCTCAGCATTTCCCACGGCCGGCGGCCTCTATCACTGGGGAGCGATCCTCGGGGGCCGCGGTTGCGGCTGGGCTACCGCCTGGTTCAACCTGGCTGGCCTCGTCACGGTGCTGGCCGCGATCAACGTCGGCACCTACCGCTTTCTCGCTGCCACCTGGTTTCCGGAGTGGCTCGAGGAACCCGGCATCGAGGTGCTCGCCGTGCTGGCGATCACCGCATCGCAGGCGGCCATCAACCACCTCGGCATCCGGCTGACGAGCCGGCTCACCGACGCCAGTGGCTACCTCATTCTGGCTGTGTCACTCGCCCTGCCGTTGGCGCTGGCCGCCTGGTCTGGCCCGTGGGACTTCGCCC
>JBIJCD010000266.1:0-5483 GCA_044344895.1 Pirellulales bacterium
CGTCCGCGTAGAAGTTCTGCGGATACCAGACGTAGGGATAGTGGTAGAAGCGGTTCCAGTCGGTGGCGTTGTACGAGTTGCCCCACTGGTAGCCGTAGGCCTGCTGGCCGGCGGCGGGCGGCTGGGCGTGTGCGGGCGTCGCCGCGAGCACTACGACGCCGAACGCGATCGCAGCGGCCGCGAGTGCCGCGGCCCTTCTCTGCCGTGTCATCGGATGGTCCCCCCTGAAGATCCCGGTCCCGGGGGATGTATCGGCCGGCTGCGCGACCGGTCTTCACGGAAAATCCACCCTAGGCCGGACGGCTTTCGCCCGGCCTGCCCAGGCTCCGCCGATCGCGGGCCGGCTCAGCGGGCAGCGGCCGGCGGCCGGCCCTCGGCCAGTTCCCGGTCCCACTCCTCGATCAGCGGCCAGTGTGGGGCGCAGGTGCCGAAGTCGGCCAGCTTCAGGTAGCCGCGGAGGCGGTCGAGCGTGGCCGCCAGCAGCCGGTCGTCTTTGCGGAAAATCGGTCCGTGGCTGGGGAGGAGCCATTCAATGTCGCTGGCGGCGATCCGCTCCAGTGACGTGATGAACGCCGGGATGTCGCTGCCGTGGTGGGCGTCGATCGCCCCCACCGAGCCGTCGCGATAGATGTTGTCGCCCGACAGCAGCAGGTTGCCCATGCGGAAGGCGAGCTGGCTGTCGGTGTGACCGGGCGTGTGCCAGACCTCGAGCCGGCGACCGCCGACCTCGATCACGTCGCCGTCGACCACCTGCCGGTCGACCTTCACGACGGGCAGTTCCATGTGCACGTTCTGCGCGGCGATTTCTGCGAATGTCTTGATGCGGTCGCCCGACTCGAGCGATTCGACCGCCTTGGGATGGGCGAGCACCGGCGCCTTGAGGATGCCCTTCGCCTTGGCCAGCCCCTGGATGTGGTCGACGTCGGCGTGCGTGGCCACGAGCGCCCGGCACTGCGAAAGAGGGAAATCGAGCTCGCGGATCATCTCCACGATCTCGTCGACGCTCTCCTCGTAGCCGATGTCGATGAGCGCCCAGTCGCGATCGTCGTAGACGAGGTAGACGTTGCAGCCGATCCGCCAGCCGGCCTGGTGGTTCATCTCGATGACACCGGGGAAGATCGGACGACGTTCGAGCATGGCAGCGGCGGCGTGATCGCGGGAAGGGGAAACGTCGGCACCCGGGCGGGTTTGCGGCAATCGGTCGCGGAGGACAGACTAGACCCGGCGCCGAGGGACCATGCAGTTTAGACGTTTTCCCGCCGAAGTGTAGCGCGATGACATCTCATCCCGGGACGGGCTTCGCGGCGTGGGCCGGCAGCGTCGGCGACCTGTGCGGCGCGATCGACGCGATCGAGCCCCTGGCCGCCGCCGTCGGCGCACCCGATCCGCGGACGGCCGACTGGCACGGCGCCCTGTTTGGCAAGCTGCGGCCGCAGGTGTCCCGCGAGCCGCTGCTGGTCGCGGCCGTCTGCGGCGGCACGAACACCGGCAAGAGCCTGATCACCAACACGCTCGTGGGCGCGGAGATCAGCCGGTCGGTCCCGGAGGCGGCCCGTACGCGGCATCCGGTCGCCAGCCTGCCTCTCGGACTGGCCGGCCGGATCGACCTGGCGGAGCTCTTCCCGGGATTCTCGCCCGCGGCCTGGACGGGCGAGGAGGACGCGATCGGCCTGGGACCCGACGCCGCCGGCAACCACGACCGGCTCGTGTGGCGCGAGGACGCTGGCGGCCGGCAGCCGCAGCGGCTCGTGCTCCTCGACACGCCCGACATCGACGGCACGCTGCGCGAGAACTGGCATCGTGCGGAGCTGGTCCGCAACGCCTGCGACGTGCTCGTCGCGGTGCTCACGCAGCAGAAGTACAACGACGCGGCAGTGCGGGATTTCTTCGCCGCCGCGGCGGCCGCCCGCAAGGCCGTGATCGTGGTCTTCAACATGGTCGACTGGCCGCGGCAGCGCGACCGCATTGCCGGCTGGCTGGCCACGTTCACGGCCGAGACCGGCGTGGCGCCGCTGGCCGTCTATGCCGTGCCGCACGACTTCCGCGCCGCCGAGGCCGGTCGGATCGAGTTTCATCCGCTCGCCGAGCTCACGCCCGACGGCCGCACGGTCGATCTCGCCGCCCGCCTCGCCGACTGCGACTTCGACCGCATCAAGCTCGACGCGATGGCCGGCGCCCTGCGCGTGGTGCTCGAACCGGCCGCGGGCGTCGGCTCCTGGCTCGACGCCTTCGAGGCGACGGCGCGGCAGTGGCAGGACACGCGGCGGCTGCTCGAGCAAGAGGCGCGGGTGCGGGTCGAGCTGCCCTCGGCGCCGCGGGAGATCGTCTGGAACGAGATCTGGGAGTGGCTCGAGCCCCGGCGTTCGGCCGTCGACCTCACCGTCAGCCGCGGTTACCGCGCGCTCGGCAGGGGCGTTGCCTGGGCGGCGCGGCGGGCGGGCCTGGGACGTAGCGATGCGCAGCGGCACGACGACTTCTCCGCCGTCGAGCTGGCGGCGCTCAAGCAGGCCCTCGGCGACTTCGTCGACCGGCTCGACGACGCCTGCCGCCGCGACCAGCGGCTCGCCACCATGCTCGCCGACCGGCTCGTCGAGGCCGACCGCTCCGCGTGGTACCGCGACCTCGAGCGGCGGCATGCGGCGCTGCCGCTGGTATCGGAGGACTACCGCACGTTCGTGCGGGGCGAACTCGACCGGTTCGCCACGTCCAACCCCGGCAAGGTGAAGGCCGTGCTGACGGGCCTGACCGTGGGGTCGGTGGTGCGGCCGGTGATGACGCTCGCGCTGTTCCACGCCGGCGCCGGAGCGGTGCCAGCGGCGGCCGGCGTGCTCCACCACGTGCTCGACTTCGGCGTCACCGTGGCGGCGCCGCTGGCAGGCGAAGGGGCCGTCGCCGTGGCGGCGCAGGGAATCCGCCCGCTCATCGAGCGGCTGTTCGCCGGCTGGTCGGCGGAGCGCGGCCGCGTGCTCGCGGAGACGCTGCACGACATCGTGCTGGGCGACAGGCTGGCGGACATCGACCGGCTCGCCGCGGCCGCCACCACGCCCGAGGTGGGACGGGCGCGGCGGCTTGTCGAGGCGTGTGGACGGTATCTCCCGCCGGAGGATGCAGGATGAGCGGCGACGATTCCCTGACGGCCGACACGAAGCTGGCGGACGCCGCCGATCTCGGCAGCTTCGACGAGCTGGTCGAATCGCTCGGCCGCTGGACATCGGGCCTGCCCGATTGGCCACCGGCCCGGCGGGTGCGGGCCGAGTGGGAGCAGGTGGCCGGCCGCCTCGACCGCTCGCGGCGGGAACTGTCGCGGATGCTCGTGGTGGGCGTGATCGGAGGCACGGGCACCGGCAAGAGCACCCTCGTCAACGCGCTGGCCGGATGCGAGGTGACCGCCGCCGGCGACGTGGCCCGTCCGACCACGGTCAATCCCGTCGTGGTGGCGGCCCGCGACGTCGACCTCTCCTGGCTGCCGGTCGACGCGATGCAGGCCCGCGTGGTGCGGACTGACTCCCCCGCGATCGCCAACATCGTGCTGGTCGACTGCCCCGATCCCGACACGCAGGCCGACGAGCCTGTCGTGTCTGCGTCCCCAGCCCGGCACCAGGGACCGCAGGCGGCCAGCGGCCAGCCGCCGCGGCCCAGCGACGCCAACCGCAACCGCGACCTGCTCGAGGCCGTGCTTCCCGCCTGCGACGTGCTTCTGCTCGTGGCGACTGCGCAGAAATACCGGTCGTGGATCGTCGCCCGCGAGGTGGCCGCCTTCGCCCCGGGCCGGCCGCTGCTCTTCGTGCAGACGCACGCCTCGCGCGACCCCGACATCCGGGACGACTGGCGGCGGGAGCTGGAGTCGCAGGGATTCGTCGTGCCGCGGATCTTCCGGCTCGACGCCGTCGAGGCGGCCGCGCGGACGGCGGCCAGCCTCGAGCCCGAGGCCGGCTTCCGCGACCTGGTGGCGGCGATCGACGCCGAGCTCGTTGGGCGGGCGGCCCGCCGCGTGCGGCGGACCGGCGCGGTCGATCTCGCGGGCTGGTTCCTGCGGCAGGCGCGGACGGAGCTGGCGGCGGTGCGTGAGCCGGTGGCCCGGCTGGCGGCCGGGGTGGAGAGCGAGCGCAAGCGGCTCGAGGGGCTGTTGTCGGCGGCGGTCGGCACGCGGCTGAAGACGAGCCGCGCGGCGTGGCAGCGGATCCTGGCCGACGAGATCGTCGACCGCTGGCACGGCGGCCCGTTCGCCACGTTCCTGCATGCGGTGGCGGCGGTCGGCTCCATCTGGCCACGGGTGCGGGCGGCCGGCGGCGGCCTGATCGGCAGGCTGCTCGCGGGCCAGGCCGCCGCGCCGCCCACGGGGCAGGGCGCCTGGCAGGCGGTCGAGGAGCTGGGCCTGTCGGCCGGCGACGTCGAGCAGTCGCGAAGCATCCTCGCGGGCTTGGCCACGCGGGCCCGGCTCACGGAGCCGATGGTGGGCCGGGCCCGGCTCGACGACGCGCGGCTGACGTCAACCGTGGGCGTGCTGCTCGACCGCACCGGCACCTGGCTCTCGTCCTCCATCGACAGGCTCGTGGCGGCGCGGCGTGGACGGACGGTCGGGCCGCTCTTTCGCCTCGTCTGCGAGGTGCTCTTTTCCGGGCTGCTCGCCGCCGTGCTGGTGCGGGCCGGCTGGAACTTCTTCGTCGGCCACCTCTGGCAGGGTCGTGTGGTCGACGGCAGCGGCTTCCTGCAGGAGGCGCTGGTGTGGGTGATCCTCTGGGGCTTCCTGCTCCGCTGGATCGTGCTGGCCCGCGGCCGCGCCGGCCTCGATCGCGACATCGACGCGATCGCCGCACGGCTGCCCGATGCCCGGCTCGTCGATCCGCTGGTCGCCGATTTCGCCGCCGCGGCCGATGCGACAGCGCGGTTCATCGACGAGGGGGATCGGCTCGCTCGCGACCACGAGAAACTCGTTGCGCAGCTGGCCGCGCCGAGCGGCGGACTCGGCCGCCTCCAGGGGAAGCCGTGATGCCCGTGTCACCCTGCCGTCTCCGTTCCTTCCCGCCGCGCGCGGCAGTGCCGGCGGGATGCCACGCGTACCACGGGGTGTGCGTGGCGGTACTGTGCGGGCTGCTCGTGGCCGCGGGCCGGCTGGCCGCGGCGGCCGAGCTCGACGAGGTGCTGGCACGCGGAGAGCTCGTGTGGGCGGCCGATCAGGAAGGGGGCGGGCCTCAGGTGTTTCCCGACGCCGCGGATCCGCGGCGGCTGACCGGCTTCGAGGTGGAATTCGCCGCGCTGCTCGCCGCCGAGCTGGGTGTGAAGCCGCGGTTCCAGCAGGGGCAGTGGGACCGGCTGCCGCTGCTGCTGGGCCGCACCGCGGATTGCGTGATCAACGGCATCGAACTGACGCCGGAGCGACAACGCGACTACCGCTGCTCGCGGCCCTATTTCGCCTACAGCCTGCAGCTGGTGGGCCGCCGCGATGCGCCGCCCGAGGCCGTCGAGACGCTCGCCGCGGCGGG
>JBIJCD010000268.1:0-5446 GCA_044344895.1 Pirellulales bacterium
TACCGGACCGCGGCCGATTCCCCCTCTCCGACGGCTGGGCGGCCGGATAGCGGCCGGGGTACCCGACCGCGAACACCTGCCGCAGAAGGGACACAGACTTCATGCGACGCACAACTGCCATGCGACACACACGCGGCCTGCTCGTCATCGTGCTGGGATTGGCGTGCGGCGTCCCGGCCGCGCGTGCCGCCGATTTGCCGGAGCCGATCGACCTGACGAGCTTTGGCCGGATCGACTCCGGACGGGAGACGGCGCTCGACCCGCTCGTCGAACCGTCCGACGCGGTCCCCGTGCTGCCCGTCGTGCAAGGCCTCGAGTCGACCTCGCCCAAGCTGTACGTCAGCGGCATCGTCGGCGCGTCGTTCGCCACCGTCACCACCGGCGGGAGCACCGGCTTCGGCGACACCCCGCTGCAGCAGTCGGGCTCGCTCAACGAGACGATCTTCACGGGCGGCGGCGCGATCGGCATCGCCTTCGCGCGGCCGTCCGGGCTCCTGCGGATGGAGGTGGAGGGCCGGGCCCGCGGGCCGATGGTCGGCCAGACGAACCTCGTCTCGGAGGGCGACGCCCTGCCGCTCGGCACGACAGCCACGAACGGTTGGTCGACGCTGACGAACTTCTGGCGGGACTTCTTCCTCACCGAATCGATGGGGCTCTACGCCGGCGGCGGCTTCGGCGTGGGCGGCTATCGGTATGCGGTGACCGACGCGCAGGGCGCCGGACTGTCGGGCGACACCAACGTCACGACGTTCGCCTGGCAGGTGGGCACCGGCGTCGTCTACCAGATCAGCGACCGGGTGACGATCGACACCGGCTACCGGTTCTTCGCGATGACGCCTGGCGCGACGACGCTGTATGTCTCCGGCCTCGCACCCCTTCCATCGATCGGCCTCGGCGATTTCCCGTCGGCCTTCAGCGCCAGCGAGCTGCTGGTATCGATCCGCATCTACGAGCCGTTCCGCAACTGGCGATAGCATTCGCGCTGCGAGACGATCGTCGGCCCGCGGTGGGCGGGAGCATCTGGCCATATCCTTGCCGCCCTTCCGGCGGTCGGGCACACTGACGGTATGGAACCGTCTTCGGACCTGATCCCGTCCGTCTCGGGTCTGGCCCCACTGCCTGCGGGCTCGCTCGCCCGACCCGGCCTGCCGCAATCGACCTCGCTCTCTTCCGAGCGGCTGCGGGCGGTCGACCTCGAGGAGCAGATGGAGCCGCTGGCCGTGGCGGAAGCGACGGCGGATGAGGCCCGTTCGCTGGCCGGCGTGGCCTGGCAGCTGGCCGTGATCGGGATCGCGGCCACGGCGATCTGGTGGCTCCTGCCGCGTGGCGTCGCCGCGCGGCCGCCGCTGGAATTGCCGGCGGCCCTGCAGGCCGAGCCCGCCCCGCTCACACCGGCGCGGCGGGCCGCCGAGGAGGCGGCGATCGGCCTGCTCGACCACGCGGCCCCCACCCGCGCCCTCGCGGCCTTTCGGCAGTGCGTCGACGCCGACGGCGACGCCTCCGTGAACCTGTGGCGGTATTACCTGCAGACGCTCGTCGATCTCGACGAACGGCAGGAGCTGCGGCTCCGGGCCCGGCAATTCCTGGGCCGGCATCCCGACCGGCTCGAGTCGCCGCACTTTCAATGCGAGGCGATCTGCCGCGACGACGCCTCAGCGCACCGTGAAAGGACGGTGCCCTGGGGATGGCGGATCGCGCCGGTCCATCGCGCCGAGATCGAGGGCTGCCAGGGCGCCATCGGCGACGCTCTCAACCTCCTCCAGCAGCACGACGGCGACTGGTCGTCCGCCGCCCGCACCGCCTGGGCCGACCTGCTCCACCTCGATCGTGCCCGCCTGCACTACCACGCCTGGACATGCGGCGGCCAGGCCTTCGCCGACCCGCACCGCGAGCAGGCGCTCGAGGCGATCCGCCAGCTGTCGAATACGACCAGTGCCGATGCCCTCGCGCTACGCCGCGACATCTACCGCGGCTGCCGCGACGCCTGGCCGAAGACCATGGGCTTCGAGGCCAAAAAACAGCTCGTGAACGGCCGGGAATGGTCGAAGGAAGACCTCCTGCAGGCGCTCCGCGACGACCAGATGGCGCTCGACCGGCTTCCTCCACAGGGACGGCGATGAGCGAACCGCGGCTGGTCACCTCCGGCTCGAAGCCGCTGGCACCCCGGGAGGCGTCCACGTCGCCTGTGCCGGCGTCGCATGCCGGATTCCCGGGCCTCAGCTCCGCAGCGGCCACGTCGCCGGTGGTCCTGGCCCGGCAGCTGCTCGTGATCGTGCTCTACGTGGCCGCGGCCCGGCTGATGATGCTCGACGACTGGTTCACGGGCGACTCCTTCACCTGGCGGCAATCGAGCGTGATCGTGCTGCTGGGGCTGCTACTGGTATCGACCATCGCCTTCGAGTGGCACCTCCTCGGCGTGTCCAAGGGCCTCAACCTCGTCGGCCAGATCGTGCTCGCCTATCCGTTCACGCTCTTCGTCGCCCGGCTGCTGGGCCGCCCCTGGCACGACGCGGGCGCCGGCGGCGTCCTCGGCACGCTGTTCGCGGCGGTGCGGGCGGCCGGCGGCTTCTTCGGCGTCAGCAGCCTCATCCCCACCTGGATCGCCGACGCACTCTCCAGCCCGGGAACGGCGATCGTGCTCCTGGCGCTGTGCGTGGTGACGTCGGTGGGCGGCACCGCGGCAACGCGGATGGGCCTCACGGCCGGCCTGTTCTTCATTCCACTGGCCGTGGCGTTCAGCCAGCAGCCGCTGCCCAGCCTCCAGTTCCTGGCCGGACTGGCCACGATGATCGTCGGCATGTTCCTGCAGTACCGCGACGTGGAGAAATACCATCGCGACAAGGAGATCCTCCACCGCCTACGGCACGTGACCGACGAGCTCGAGCGGCGCTGCTGCCTGCGGCTGGTCACCCGCACTTGGGCCGACGGCCGGCTCGGCGAACAGACGGCCGAGGGGATCGTGCGACAGACCTACGAGCGGCTGCCGGGCGTCGACGCCGCGGCGATCCGCGAGATCACCCGCTCCATCACGCACGACCTCGTCACCACCCACGGCCTGCTGCAGGTGCGGCACGACTCGGAGGGGATCTTCCTCGTGCCGCCGCCGGCCATGGAATTCGAGGCCGACGTGCTGGAGCAGATCGCCCGGCTGCCGCGGATGGTGATCGTGTTCCTGCTGGCGTCGTGCTGGGTGCTCATGCCGTTCGACGTCGTGCCCGACGCTATCCCGCTGGTGGGTGCGGTCGACGACGTGATCGTGATGACGCTGGCGGGCTGGCCGCTGGCCCGGCTGCTGGAGCAGCGGATCGACCGCCGCCGTTATCGCTGACCGGCGCCGTGCGTCCGCCCACCCGCCACGGTTCGTGGCTGCCCGCACCCCGTCGCCGGACGTTCGCTGCGGCCTGACCAATCCGCCTCCGGCGGATCGGTGCCCAGCCTCCGCTCTCTCGAAGCTGACTTCACTCCGCCATCCATGGCTGCGCTTGTCAGCTACGCCGGCTCTCGGGCCGCGGGCAGCCACTCACGGACTCTTCTCACGGCGCGGGGCTACGGCGAGCTCATCATCGCAAAGGCCGTCCGCACGCCCGATGCGTGTTCAGCGGCCGTCGGCCGCGGGAGCCAGCGCATGGAGCCGGCCGACGCTGCGAAAGAACATCCGGCCCGCGGCCACGGCGGGCGTGGACCGGCAGGCCTCTCCCAGCGGCGTACGTCCGAGCACCTCGAAGGCGTCGCCGTCGGCGATCACCACCACCTCGCCGTCGGCTGACACGTTGACCACCGTGCCTCCCACCACGATCGGCGACGCGGAAAAGTTGCCCCCCACGCGGCCCCGCCAGCGCACCTCGCCGTCGGCGGCGTTCACGCAGGTGACCACCCCCTTGTCGCCCCAGAGGTAGAGCTTCGTTCCCGACGCCACCGGAGTGGGCACATAGGGCGCCGAGCTGCGGTCGAGCTTGTAGGCGATCTCGGGCTCGGCTGGCACGTCGCCCGCAGCCTGACCGGCCGCGGGCGGCCGCACGGCCACGAGCGAGTTGTCGCCGCCGCCCTCGCCGCAGGTGCAGATCACGAGCGGCCCGGCCATCACCGGCGACGAGACCGTGCGTTTGGCAAAGCACTTCCGCTCCCAGAGCACCTTGCCCGTGGCCGCATCGACGCCTGTCAGGCCGTGGGCCATGCTCGCCAGGACGATGAGCGGCGATCCGCCGGCGTTGGCGCCGGCCTGATCGACGACGAGAGGCGTCGAGTAGGCGGTGCGGGCCGTTTCCCGCGGCAGCCGCCACCGCTCGCGGCCGGTCTTCGTGTCGAGGGCCACGACCGCGCTGGGCCCGTCGTGCTCGATTGGCACGATGAGCAGGTCGCGGCACACGGCCGGCGAGCTGCCGAAGCCGTGCTCGCTCGCGTAGGGACCGAGGTCGGCGTGCCACCGCGGGCTGCCGTCGTGGGCGAACGCCTCCGCCCGCAGCTGCTCCTTCGTCGCCCACAGCCAGTACACGCCCTGGTCGTCAACGGTCATGGATCCGGAGGCCGAACTGTTCTGGGCGTGGTGCGGCTCGATCGGCCCCGGGACCTCCCGCTGCCACACGAGCCGCCCGTCGGCGGCATCGTGGCAGCAGACATACCGTTTGCCGGCGGCCTCGTCGGCGCTGGCGGTGTAGACCCGGCCGCGCCACACCACCGGGGAGGCATGCCCCTGGCCCGGCAGCTTCGCGGTCCATGCCCAGTCATGCTCGCCCCACGCATGCGGAAACCGCCGCGGCCCGCCGGCCCCTGCCCCTGCCTGGCCGCGAAACCGCGGCCAGTTCGCCGCGTCGGCTGTGGCGTCCGCCGCGATCGCGGGATGGATCGGCCCAAACAGGCTCGCGGCCCAGCAGCCGCAGAGGAGCGTCGTGCCGACGAGGGCCGCCTGCAGGACCCGCGTGTCGTTCGATCCCGGAAGCCGTGGCAGTCTTGGTGAGTGCATGCGGGCAGTATGCCATTTCCCGGCAGGGCCGGCGACGGACGTCGGGCCGGGTGGCACGGGGACGGGGGCGGTGTTAGCCTCCACCCGCACGGCGCCATTCCGGGGCCCTGGATCCTCCAGCGCACCGCTGCGGAAACGCGGCGTGGACCGCCGATCGTGCGGCACGGTCAGGTGCGAAGCCCCGCCACCCGTGCGGGACCGGTGCGACCGGCGGCAGCCACCAGGAGGTTCTTCATGGGCGTCATGGGATTCGAAAGCATCGTTCGGGCGCCGGGCAGCCTGCGCTGGCCAGCGGCAGCCGGGTGGGCGGTGGCGGCCCTGCTCGGCCTGGCCTGCCAGGATCCGCGGCCCGCGGCCGGCGAGGAGCCGGCGATCAGCATCCTCACCACCAGACCGCAGCCTATGATGGCCAACCTGGGCGACGCTTACCGCAGCATCCGCCTGGGCCCCGACCGCGACGCCTTCGACTTCGTGGAGGCCGCACTC
>JBIJCD010000269.1:0-5444 GCA_044344895.1 Pirellulales bacterium
ACGCTCATCGGAGCCGCCATGCTGATGGTGGGCTGGTTCGGCTTCAACGCCGGGTCGGCGATCGCCGTGGGCAAGGATTTCCTTCCGGTCGCCGGCGGCGTGGCCGTGCTGGCCTTCGCCACGACGGCGATCGCGGGCAGCGTCGCGGCGGGCGCCTGGGTGTTCGCCGAGTGGCTCAAGGTCGGCAAGCCGACGTCGCTCGGGTTCGCCTCCGGCATGGTGGCCGGGCTCGTGGCCATCACGCCGTGTGCCGGCCACGTCAGCCCGTTGGGCGCGATGATCATCGGCGCCATCGGCGGCGTGGTCTGCTTCCTCGCGGTTCAGGCGAAGCCGAAGCTCGGCTACGACGACTCACTCGACGTGGTCGGCGTCCACGGCGTGGGCGGCGCCCTTGGGGCGCTGCTGGTCGGGCTGTTCGCGATCCGTCCGGCGGTCGGAGGCGTCGGCCAGTTGCTCATCCAGCTGCAGGGGCTGCTCTGGAGCGGCGGCTACGCCTTCATCTGCTCGCTGATCCTGGGCGTCATCATCGACAAGACGATCGGCTTCACCGTGACCGCGCACGCCGAGGCGGAAGGCCTCGACATCGCCGAGCACGGGGAGTCGGCCTACCACCTGACCTGAGCCAGCCCGACCTGAAGGGACGTCCATCGAGACGTCATCCGGGTCGGAAGAGCCACCCAACGGCCTGGGTGTGTCGTCCACAATGACACACCCGGGCCGGGGCATTCTCCGGGTGGCAGGTTGCGCGGATTCCGCGCTGGTCATTCGCGTCGGCAGGTGGTTCCGGTGCTGCTCATGCCCCGTCGCCGGACGTTCGCTCCGGCCCTCCGGGCAATCCTGTTCGGCACGGCCGTTCTGGGGCAGGTGAATCGGCGTCTCGCGTGGGTCGGGGCTGCCCATGCCCTCTCGCCGGACGTTCGCTCCGGCCCTCCGGGCCTTCGCTCACTCGGAGACGGCTGCACTTCGACGTCCATGTCTCCGCTGGCCGTCTACGCCGCTCGAGGGCACGGTCAACCCCGCCCGTTTTCTCGTGTCGACGCAGCTGGACATCGCAGCGGGGACGATTGCACGCCTAGGACATCCTCAGGTGTCGAGGACGCCCCCTTGGGCCGCATACCGCAACCGATACGCACGCGGCGTGAGCCCCGTCTCGCGGCGAAACTCGCGGACAAGATGGCTCTGGTCGTAGAAGCCGTGGGCAGCGGCCACCTCCGCGAGCGGAGCTGTCCTCGTGACCAACGCCTGGCATGCCAGCCGCACCCGCATCCTCCGCAAATAGAGCTGCGGAGTCAGCTGCATCTGGCGGCGAAACAATCGCTCGAAGGCCCGCACGGAACGGCCGGCGATCCGCGCCAGCTGCGGGTTGGACAGCGGCTCAGCGAAGTGCATCCGCATGTGGGCAAGCACCCGGCCGATCGCCGCGTCCTCCCGGTCCGACTCCACCACGGAGGCGTCGACCATCCGCGTCATGCCGACGGTGCCCACGATCCGCCCGCGGCGGTCGAACACGGGCTTCTTCGTCGTCTGCGACCAGATGGCCGTTCGATCGAACCGGCCGACGAGCTCGATCCGATTGTCCACCGGCTCTCCGCGGAGCACCCGCTCGTCGTCGAGCTTGTACTGGTCGGCGAGGTGCGCCGGCGACAGGTCGTGGTCGGTTCTCCCCGCCACCTGTTCGACCCGCTCCAGCGCGTAATTGAGGAGGAATCCCCGATTGACCCACTCGTAGCGGCACTCGCGGTCCTTGATCCAGCACTGTACGCCGTCGAGATGGTCGAAGAGGCCGGCCAACGCTGCCACCACCGGATCGTGTCGCAGATGCTGACGCGGGCCGGTGCGGGCCATGGCGAAACCTCGGAGGGCAGGCGACCGCCCGGATTATCCACATCGCCGCACGGGCTGCACACCGGACGTCAGCCGCCGCTTTCATCCCATTTCCAGCCGCTCTCCTCCAAGCGGCTCGCGCTGGGATGCACTAGGCTGTGCCCCATCGGAAGGACTCTGGAGGGACGCGGCATGAAAACGGCCACTGGCACCACGATCATCACCAACGGCCGGCTCGTCGACGGCACCGGCCGGCCGCCGGTCGCCGACGGGGTCGTGGTGGTGACCGACGGCCGGATCGCCTACGCCGGCCCCCGACAGGCCGCACCGGCCGCAGCGGCCGAGGCTCGCCGGATCGACGCCCGCGGCGGCACGATCATGCCCGGCCTCGTCGAGGCCCACTTCCACGCCACCTACTTCAACGTCGAGAAGCTCGAGGACCTCGACATCAAGTACCCGGTGGAATACGTGGCCATCCAGGCCTCGGTCAACTGCCGGCTGGCGCTCGAGTGCGGCTACACGGCGGCCCGCTCGGGCGGCTGCCTGTTCAACTGCGACGTCTGGCTCAAGAAGGCGATCGATGGAGACCTCATCCCCGGCCCGC
Source organism: Pirellulales bacterium (assembly GCA_044344895.1). Classification (GTDB taxonomy): domain Bacteria; phylum Planctomycetota; class Planctomycetia; order Pirellulales; family UBA1268; genus CAMCQY01. The sequence goes on from JBIJCD010000269.1 coordinate 2,429, forward strand.
GGCTCTCCGCCAGCGGCCGGGAGATCTGCAGCGCCGGCGGCCTCATGGACTGGAACCCCGACTTTCGCCGCATCGGGATGGAAGGCCTCATCTTCTGCATCAACGGCGTGGAGGACGCCCGGAAGGCGGTGCGATCGCTCGTCAAGGACGGCGTGGAGTGGGTGAAGACCTATCCCACCGGCGACGCCGCTTGGCCCGACACCAACGACCATCACACCCTCTGCATGACGTTCGATGAGATGCACGCCGTCGTGGCCACAGCCCACAACCACAAGCTCAAGGTGACCGGCCACTGCCGGGCCACCGAGGGGATCAAGAACGCGCTCCGTGCCGGCTACGACGCCGTCGAGCACGCGACCTTCATCGACGACGAGGGGCTCGAACTCCTGCTCGCGCGGAACGTGCCGGTCGTGCCGGGGCTCTACTTCGAGCTGGCGAGCGTCGAGCGAGGCCGCGAGTTCGGGCTGTCACAGCGGGTGATCGACGGCCACCAGGAGACGCTCGATGGCGGCGCCGAGAGTTGCCGGAAGATCCTCGCGGCGGGCGGGCGGCTGGGCATGGGGGGCGACTACGGCTTTGGCTGGAACCCGCACGGCGACTACGCCAAGGAGCTGACGTTCTTCGTCCGGCACGTGGGCCTCGATCCGCTCGCGGTCATCACCTGCGCCACGAAGACGGGCGCCGAGATCATGGGCCGCGGCGACGAGTTCGGCACGCTGGAGCCCGGCAAGCTGGCCGACGTGCTCGTCGTCGACGGCGACGTGCTGACCGACATCGCGGTGCTCGAGGACCGCAGCCGGTTCATCGCCGTGATGCAGGGGGGCGTCGTTAAGGCCGGGCGGCTCGCCGAGCCCTTTCCGATCGTCGTGAGCCGCGAGCGATGACCCGGTCCGCTCCGACCGCAGCGGACGCCCAGGCCACCGCCGACGCACCGGCGATCGCCCGCACCGATGCCGGCGGCGCGGGCCCGACGCTGGTCCTGCTGCACGGCGTCACCCGCTGTCGCGACGACTGGCGGCCGGTGCTGGCCGACCTGGCCCGCAGGTGGCGGGTGGTCGCGGTCGATCATCGGGGCCACGGCGACTCGGCCCGGGGCCGCCGCTACCTCGTGTCCGATTACGTCGCCGATGCGGCGCGGCTCGTCCGCGACGAGATCGCTGCGCCGGTCGCGCTTCTCGGCCACTCGCTCGGCGCGATGGTGGCGGCGGGCGTCGCCGCTGCGCTGCCCGACCTCGTGCAGGGTGCGATCCTCGAGGACCCGCCGTTCCACGGCATGGGAGAGCGGATCGCGGGCACCGCCTGGCAGGCGCAGTTCATCGGGATGCAGGCCGCCGCCCGCCAGGGCGGCACGATCGACGAACTGGCCGGGGCGCTCGCGGACATCGTTCTGCCACGGCCCGACGGCAGCACGGTGCGGCTGGGAGAGATCCGCGAGCCCGCCGCCCTCCGCTGGAGCGGCGAGTGCCTGGCCCGGCTCGACCCGGAGGTGCTCTCGCCCGTCATCGCCGGCCGCTGGCTCGACGGCTATGATCCGATGGTGATCGCGGCCCGGATCCACTGCCCCACCGTGCTCCTCGCGGCCGACCCGCAGGCCGGCGGCGCGCTGGCCCACGACGAGGCCGCGGCCTTCGCGGCGGCCGTCGACTGTTGCGACGTGGAGCCGTTTCCAGGGGCAGGTCACCAGCTCCACTGGCAGCACCCCGGCCGTGTGGTCGCCGCGGTCGATCGTTTCAGGGCGAGGATCGACGCATGAGCACACGCACGCAACGCAGGCGGGGCGGATTCGCGACGCGACTCGTCGCCGCGATCGTGCTGACCGCCTGCCCGACACTGGCCGATGCCGTCCCGCCCGTCTCGCCGCCGCAGTCGTGGTCCGCAGAGCGGGTCGCGGAGATCCTGGCCGAGGCCCGCACCCTCGGCGATGCCCGCCGCGGCGCCGGCGTCTTCAACGTGGCCACCTCCGCCTGCACGTCCTGCCACAAGGTGGGCGAGCAGGGGGGAGAAGTCGGGCCGGCGCTGACGACGGTGGCCAAGTGCCTTACCCCGGAGGAGATCGTCGAATCGCTCTTCTGGCCCTCACGCACGGTGAAACCCGACTACCGCGCCGTCGCCATCACAACGGCCGACGGCCGCGTGCTGCAGGGCATCGTCAAGGAGGAGACCGCCGTCGCGATCGCACTGGTCGACGCGACGGGGAAGATGCACCGCATCCCGGTCGCCGACATCGAGGGGCGACAGGAGGTGGGCTCCCTCATGCCCGCCGACGTGGTCACCGCCATGCCGGCGCAGCAGCAGCGGGACCTCGTCCGCTACCTGCTGGAGTTGGGACGCACGCCCGGCCTCGAGGCCCTCTCCCACCGCGTCGCCCCGTTCGCTCCGCCGCGCCAGCCCATGCGGCCCGAAGACTGGCCGAATGCCGGTGAGTTCGTGAACCGCGAGCGGGTCTACGACTTTTATGTTCGCGAGGCGGCCCACTTCCGTGGCATGGAGCCGATGCCGCTCCTGCTGCCCGCCTATCCGGGCATCGACGGCGGCACGCAGGGCCACTGGGGCAACCAGAACGACGAAGACACCTGGAAGGACGACCGCCGCAATGCGTCGGACCCGGGCACGGTGCAATGCTGGCCCTTCGCCATCAAGGGCCGCACGGTGCCGCGGGCGGTCTGCCTGCGGCTCGGCGACAAGGGCGAACTCTCCGCCTGCTTCAACCCCGACACGCTCGCCATCGAGGCTGTCTGGACCGGGGGCTTTCTCACGTTCGCCGCGCATCGGCACGGATTCCTCGCCCCGGCGGCGCCGGCGGGCACGCTCCTCGAGCCGCCGCCCGCGACGCCGTCCGCGGGGCCGATCGACTACCACGGCTTCTACCGCCACGGCCCGCGGGTGGTTTTTTCCTACGCGGTGAACGGTACCGAGATGCTCGACGCGCCGTGGGCCGAGAACGGCAGGATCGTCCGCGAGGTCGGTCCCGCGGCAGGCCATTCTCTGGCCCACCTCACCCGCGGCGGCCCGCCGC
>JBIJCD010000270.1:0-5414 GCA_044344895.1 Pirellulales bacterium
CGTCCGCGGCCTTTTCGATGCCGCCGAGATCGATCTGTTGCGGCGGGCCGCGAAGGAAGACCGCGAGCTCGACCGGCACTCGTTCGGCCGGGCCGACGGCGAGGGGGGCACGGTGCGGCTCTCGCTGTGGAACCATCCGGGCGACGGCATTTACGGCATGTTCGCCCGCTGCGAGCGGATGGTGCGGTCGGCCGAGAAGCTGCTCCAGGGGGAGGTCTACCACTACCACTCGAAGATGATCATGAAGGACGCCCGCGTGGGGGGCGCGTGGACCTGGCACCAGGACTACGGCTACTGGTACCAGAACGGCGTGCTCTGGCCGCTGCTCACCAGCGTGTCGATCGCGGTCGACCGGTCGACGAAGGAAAACGGCTGCCTGCAGGTGATCCCCCGATCGCACGAACTCGGCCGGATCGAGCACGTGCAAAGCGGCGACCAGGCCGGCGCCGACAGGGAGCGGGTCGACGCGGTCCTCGAGCGGCTGCCGTTGGTGCACTGCGAGATGGAGCCGGGCGACGCGATCTTCTTCCACGCCAACCTGCTGCACCGCTCCGACATGAACCGCTCCCCCGAGCCCCGTTGGTCGATGATCTGCTGCTACAACGCCCGGCGGAACGATCCCTACAAGGACTCCCACCATCCGCGGTACACGCCGCTCTCGGTCGTGCCCGACGCCAGGATCCTGGAGGTGGGCATCCGCCGGTTCGCCGACGACACGGCCGATGTCGCCTGGCTTGCCGGTGACAAAGACCGTTCGGCCCGCACCCTCGGCGACCAGCGCTGACGTCGCAGCCCCCCGCCGGTCAGCGGCCGAGCCCCAAGCGGCTGCGAAGACGCAGGCGACGACGCAGCGCTCCCAGCGCGCGACCGCAGTGCAGGCGTGCCTTCCGCGCCAGCACGGCAGAGGCCGGCCAGCGATACCTCGCTGCGACATAATCTCGCAGGAAACCGGCCTGATTGTCCAAGCCGTGGATGATGTTCTCCGCGAAGGTGAAGCGGTCGTGCCACCAGAGCGTGGTGACCTGCTCCTCCAGGCTGAGTCGGCGCAGAAACTGCGGCGGGAACGCAAGGTCCCAGCCGGTATTGATCATGTGGAACTTGTGCGTGAACACCATGTGCGTGCCCTGCACGTCGATCAGCCAACGGTGATGGGAAAGCCCCGCGATCCCGCTCGGCTCCCACCCTCGGCACGATTCGCACAGCCGCGACGGCACCTCGATATACCCGCGCTTCGCGACACGAATCAGCTCGCTGCAGACGAACAGCGGGTCGCGCACGTCCTCGAGCGTGTGCGAGCAGATCGCGAAATCAAACTGCTTGTCCGCGAAGGGCCACGGCGCCTTGTCGCATATGTCTCGCTGCACCCAGGTGGCTGCGGAAAAGCGCTCCGTCTCGCCTCCCTGGTGGGCCGGCAGGCCGACCGTCGCGTAGAAACCGCGGGTGTCATATGGCTCGGCATCCAGAATCCAGTCGGCACGGTTGAACGGGCACGCCCAGCCGCCGACGTCGAGCACAAGATCCGCTGGCCGGAGCTGTGCCAAGATCGCCCGCTCGCTCGTCGCCAGCATGAATTGGTCCCTGGTATCGGCACGATTCTACCGCAGGATTCTACCACCGACGGCTCCCTCCCCACGCGACTGCAATTCACGCCTGCACGTCGTCGTCGGCCGTGACGATTCCCTCAACGCACGCCCCCCGGGCGTGCAGGTGCGCGTTGACGGGCACGCCGAGCATCGGCAGCCCCGCGCCCAACCCCTGCTCCAACAGCAGCAGGTCGACGTTCGGGTGCGTCGTGAACGTCTTCAGCACGCTTCCAGTGTGCCTGTCGACGTGGGCGATGGCCCCGCGGATCTCCACCCCCGTGGCCTTCCGCACGTGGGCGGCCAGGGCCTCCAGCGAGTGGTCGAACAAGTAGCGATGGAAGGCATCCACCCGCGCCGCGCCGGCAGCATCGCGGGCGATCCTGCGCTCCGTGTCGGTGAACGACTCGTGCAGTGTCACCACCATCCAGTCGCCGTCGGCGACGATCGTGACGCTGTTCGGCGACCGGCCGACCAGCAGGTTTTCGAACGATCCGGTGGCCTGGGCCACATGGCGGGCGAGCCGCTTCGCGGACGGACAGGTCTTGGATGTCATGGTGATCTCGTAAGACGGGAATCCTGGGGAACGACCACGGCGTCCGAAGTCAACGAAAAAAGCCGGCGTGAAAGAAGGCCTCGAGGCCCTCTCTCACGCCGGCTTACGCTGCGACGAACCCGCCGGCACAGCCGGCTTGTCCCTCGACTCGTCTTCCGCCTTCGCGACGTTCCAATCAGCTTGCTTCGCCGGAAGCCGACAGCCCGTGGCCGCAACTGCACGACGAAACGGCCGCAGTATATCGGACCGACTTCGCAAGGCAAGCAACCCTTGCGGCGTACGGCCAGGCCGCCACTGCGAGTGGCGCTGCTCGCCACGGCGGCGGAAACACGTGGCACGTCGCCGTCACCGGCACGCAGCCACCGTCGATCTGCAGCCGCGCCGGCAGTGCGGCTGCACACCGGCAGTTCCAAGAAATTTGGCTCAACAACCGCACCGGCTGGTGACGAAAGAACTTTTAAGACGCTCCCCCTCCTGCGAGGGGAGCCGTCGTGCCGGGACAGTGCATCCCCGGACGCGCCGAAACCGGGCCGCCACTACTGTTTTCCTCGGAAAAAACGATGAAGTCGCCGGGCGAGATCGAGGCCGCCGTCTGCGTCGCCGTGACCCGCTTCGAGCGGGAATTCCTGGGCCGCGGGCCGCGCCACGTCGATGCCCACCTCATCGGCAACCGGCTGCTCGTCCGGCTCGAGGGATCGCTCACCGCGGCCGAGGAATGGCTGATCGCCGCTCAGGGCCGCGGCGACGCGAATGGCCGCGGAGCGGAGCTGCTCAAGCAGCTCCGCAGCCACCTCGTCCGCGCCGGCCAGCCGATTCTCGAATCACTCGTCCGTGCCGCGACCGGAACACCGACGATCGGCATGCACTACGACATCAGTGCCACGACCGGCGAGGAGATGCTGGTGCTCACGCTCGCCGAGGCACCCGAGTGCCGAAACCGCAGGAAAAGCCAGGCGTGAGTCGCGTCGTCGCGGTCTCGTCACGATGATCGCGGCCTACGCATCATGGTGGCAGGTCCGGTGCGCACACGCGCACGAAGTGTCCGTCGCGCCTTTCCACTGGATCGCTGCACGCCGCGCAGCCGCTTGATTCCCGGCCGACGGCCCACCGACAGTGCCGGTGCCCGCGGAGCCGCACAGACGGCGACGCTGCATGGAGGAAGCCCGGGTGCCGGCGATTGCGCCGGCGGATTCCCCATCACCCCCTGGAGCACGCTTATGACTTTGGCCGCCGAACAGGAACTGACGCATCTCGGCGAGACGACCGGGTGCGCCGACCACGACCACGACCTGATTCACGAACTCAGCCGCCGGCTCGACAGCCTGTGGCGGTACGACCAGTACATCGCCAATGCCCAGTGGCGTGACGAGCTTCGGCAGTTCTGGGCCGATGCCAAGGCCAATGAGAAGCAGGCGATCCAGCGACTCAAGACGCTGATCGCCTGCGAGGTCCGCAACGGCTGCTTCTGACGGAGCCCGCCGGGCACAGCCCATTGCTTTTCACGTGTCCGTTCGCAGTGTCGCTTCCCCGCTTCCCGAAACCACGGAGTACTTGCCATGTTTCTCGCACCTTTTCGCACGAAGCGGACTCTCGGCATGGAGCCGTTCGGCATGTCGTCCCTCGCCGATGTTCGCGACGAGATGAACCGTCTGTTCGAGGGCTTTCTCACCAGATCGGCGCTGCCGCCGGCCTGGCAGGAGGGCCAGCAGCCGACTGAATGGCTGCCGGCGATCGACGTCTCGGAAACCGATGCCCAGATCCAGGTACGGGTGGAACTGCCGGGTATCGACCCCGCCGACGTGAACGTCAACGTGTCCGAGGACCGGCTCGTCATCTCCGGCGAGAAGCAGTCGACGAAGACAGCTTCGGGCAACGGCTTTTCGCACCGCGAGATCCGCTGCGGCGCCTTCAGTCGCTCGATCCCGCTGCCCGAGACGGTCGATCCGGCGAAGGTGTCGGCAAAGTACGACAAGGGCATGCTCACGGTCGAAATGACCAAGTCGCCCGCCTCGGCCTCGCGGAAGGTGCCGGTCCAGGTGAAGTGACCGGGGCGAACCGCGCCTATCGTCCCGCCCGGGTGATCCGTCCGTGGGGCGGCCGTGACAAGGCCGCCCCACGGATCGCCACGCCCTGATGGCGGCCCGAGTTCGGGCCGTCCTACGCCACCCTCGTCCATTCACCCACCGGAGATCTCGGATGTCGTACAGCACGTTTCTCGACCGCGCGCAGGCCGGCTGGATGCTCGTCGCCCGGCTGCGCGACCGCGGCCTCGGCTCCGCAACCGCGTCCCGGCCGCTGGTGCTCGCGATTCCCCGCGGCGGGGTGGAGACCGGCGCCGTCCTGGCGCGCGGCCTCGCCGCCGACCTCGACGTGGTGCTCGCGCGGAAGCTGCGGGCGCCGCATCAGCCGGAGCTGGCGATCGGCGCCGTGTCCGAGGGGGGCGAGGTCTATCTCAACCACTTCGCCGCGGCGCTCACCGACGGCGGGGAAGCGTGGATCGAGGCCGAGCGGCGGCGACAGATGGCCGAGATCGCGCGGCGGCGGACGATGTTTCGGGCGGTGCGTCCGCAGGCCACGATCGCGGGTCGTACGGTGATCGTCACCGACGATGGCCTGGCGACGGGCGCCACGATGATCGCGGCGCTGCGAAGCGTGCGGGCCGCGGGGCCGGCGCGACTGATCGTAGCCCTGCCGGTGGCGCCCGCAGATCGGATCGCCGCGATCGAGCCGCTGTGCGACCAGCTCGAGTGCCTGCAGCAGCCGCGTGATTTCCTCGCGGTCGGACAGTTCTACCGGTCGTTCGAGGAGGTCACCGACGACCGCGTCGTCGAGCTTTTGCGGGAATTCGGCTCAGCCTCCTCCTGCTGGCTGGACCCGCCGGCGATCGCGGCGGCGAGAGCCGCCCACGACCAGGGGGTCCGCTAGTGCGCATCGCGGTTTGGTGGAGCGACGGCTTCGGGGCGGCCCAAAGCTCCTCGAGCGTTCGCCGACCCCTCGCCTCCGTCTCCAGGTTTGCCAAGTCGTCGCTCCAGCTCAACCAGATGCGCTCTAGTCGGGATTCACGGTGCGCGAACCATCGGCCTGCCCGGCGTGCCGCTTGACCGCGCCCCGCCGCCGCCGGGCATGGTCCTCCAGCTGCCGCCTCGCGGCGAGGAACGCATCGCGCAGCGCGACGTGCACGTCCTCGTGGGCATGGTCGAGCGGGTGATCCCGGTTCACCACGATGTCGGCGCCCGGCACAACGACGTCCACCCGGATCGACCACAGCCGCCCGGATC
>JBIJCD010000271.1:0-5403 GCA_044344895.1 Pirellulales bacterium
GGCGAGGTCCGCGGCTGGGGCCGACCCGCCGGCAGGCCGGCGTGGCGTGTGCGGACGCGGGGGGCGACCAGCGGCGCCGAGGCTGCCCGGGTGATCGAGCTCGCCGGCGGAACGGCCGTCGCCGCGTCGACGCTGCGGCCGGGACGGTCGCCGATCGATCCGCGGACGGGCCGGCCCGTTTCCGGAAGCAGCCGCACCGTGACGGTGCGGGCCGACTCGTGCGCGCGGGCGGATGCCTGGGCGGTGGCGGCCATCGTGCTCGGGCTTGTCGCCGACGGCGATGGCACGATCAGGGCGCCGCCGCCGGCACCATCCAGGCCAGCGGGCCCGCCTGCAACCAGACGAGCAGTCCCATGAGGGCCGCCAGTGCCAGGCTGTGCGGAAAGACCCGCCGCAGGATCGCACCTTCCTGCCGGTGCGTCCCCGTCGCGGTGGCCGAGACGACGATGCTCTGGGCGTCGATCATCTTGCCCATCACGCCGCCGGTGCTGTTGGCCGTGCAGATGAGCAGCGGATTCAATCCGAGCTGTTCGGCCGTGACCCGCTGCAGGCTGCCGAACATGGCGTTGCTCGACGTGTCGGAGCCGGTGAGCGCCACGCCCAGCCAGCCGAGCAGCGCCGAGAAAAACGGGTACATCCATCCCGACCGCGTCAGTGCCAGGCCGAGCGTGACGTCCGTGCCCGAATAGCGGGTGACGAAGGCCAGCGCGAGCATCGCCGCGATCGTGAGCAGCGACAGAGAGAGCCGCCGCAGGTTCGCCCACCAGATCGCCCAGGCCCGCCGCCAGGGGATGCCCAGCCACGGCACCGACACGACCGCCGCCACGAGGATGCCGGTGCCCGCCGCCGAGAGCCAGTTGAGCCGGTAGACGGCCCGCTCGATCTCGAACGGCTCCCGCGTGGCAGGCGGCACCTTCGCCACGCGGCCGTCGAGCAGCGGCACGGGAAACTCGGGCGCGACGACCTGTCTGGGAAGGAGCGGCGCGATGGCGGCGCGCTCGGAGGGAGTCGCGCGGCCCTCGAGCACGGCCTTCACGCCCGGCAGGCCGAAGCAGAAGACCGCCAGCGACAAAAACGCCCACGGCATCCAGGCCCAGGCGACGGTCCGCAGCGAGTCGTGCGGACCCGCGGCGGCTGCGGCGTCGACCGGAAGCGAGGCCGACGGTGGCCGGGCCGGGGCGGCATCATCATCATCATCATGCCGCCAGCATTCCCGCGGCTGCCAAAACCGTAAAAAGACCGCCAGGACCACGAGGCTGGCGATGCCGCCCACCACGTCGACCAGCGCCGCGCCGACGAAGTTCGCCATCGCAAACTGCACTGCGGCGAACGACGCGCCGCAGACGGCGACGGCGGGCCACACCGCCACCAGCCCCCGCCAGCCGGCCATCGTGGCCACCATCCAGGCCGGCACCATGAGCGAGAAGAAGGGGAGCTGCCGGCCGGCCATCGCCGAGATCGCCTGCTCGTCGAGGCCGGTGACCTTGGCGAGCGTCATGATCGGCGTGCCCAGGGCACCGAAGGCGACGGGCGCGGTGTTGGCGATGAGAGCCAGGCAGGCGGCCTCGAGGGCGGGAAAGCCTGCGCCGGTGAGCAGCGCCGCCGAGATGGCGACCGGGGCGCCGAAGCCCGCCGCTCCCTCCAGAAACGCGCCGAAGGAGAATGCGATCAGGAGCGCCTGCATCCGGTGGTCGGCGGAGAGCCGGGTCACCGACCGCTTCATCACGTCGAGCCCGCCCGCCTCGACGGAAAGCTGGTAGAGAAACATCGCGGTCACGATGATCCAGCCGATCGGGAAGAGTCCGAAGGCGGCGCCGTGCACGGCGGCGGCGGCCGCTGCGGACGCCGGCATGCCCACGATCAGGATCGCGATCGCCAGCGCCGTCGCCAGGCCGGCCACGGCCGCGGCGTGGGCCGACCAGCCGCAGGCGGCCAGGAGCCCGAGGAGCACCAGCAGCGGCAGCAGCGCCACCAGCGTCGAGAGCAGCGGCGACGACAGCGGATCGTAGACGTGGTGCCAGACCATCGGGCGGGCCTCGCTTCAGGTGTCGGCGCGGATCTCGTCGCGCGACACAGGATACCGCCGCGATCAGGATTGGGTGACGTCTGGCGGAGCGTCCGGGGCTGCGCCGCCGTGTCGGCGGCGCGCAGTCGGCAGGAGCGTCAGCCCGAGGGCCGCGAACGCCGTCGCGCCGGCGATGACGCACCAGGAGATGCCCTGCGCGAGCGACGCGGGCCAGTACCGCAGCTCGAGCCTGCCCCGACGGTCCGGTGGCACGATCACCGCCGGCATCAGCAGGTCCATCCGCAGCACCGCCAGCGGCGCGCCGTCGAGGCTGGCGCGATAGCCCGGCAGCCACGGCCGGGCGAAACTGACGAGCGTGTCGGCCTCGCAGCCAGACGTGTCGATGTCGACCGCCACCCGCGCGGGCCCCTGCGACTCCACGGCCAGACCGCGGGGCGGCGCGAACGCCCGGCGGTGTGCCGGTGGATGCAGCCCGCGGCCCTCGACGACGCACTCGTCTGGCGGCGCGGCGGGCACCGCCGCCGCGGCCTCGCCGAGGCCCGGCACGACCGTCGCCAGCGGCTGGAATTGGACCAGTGGCGAGGGGCCGGCGCGGCGATGCCAGACGCCGAAGCCCGCGAGGGAGCCGACGTGGTCGAAGTCGCCGACCACCGGGTCGTTGACTTCGACGTCCTCGCGTAGGAAGAGCCCGTCCACGGCCATCCGCCGCAGCACGCCGCTGCCGTCCCGTGTGGCATGGCAGAGCACTTTCGGGTCGAGCACGAAGCCCGTGCCGACGATCCGGAAGTGCGCCAGCGGGCCGTAGGGCTGCATCAGACTGTAGCCGTTGATCATCCGCAGCCCGCTGAGACCGCCGGGATTGCCCGGCATGAATGCGGCCAGTCGCGGCGTGGCGACGAGCTGGTCGAGGCCGTAATTGGCGAGATACCAGGTGGGCTGCGTGGCGCAGCCGCGCTCCCGCCAATCGGCCGGGCTTGCGAAGGCGATGCCCCAGGGGAGCCCGCCGCCGAGCCGCGCCGCGAGCGTGACCGCCAGCGCGATGCCGCCGAGAGCCGGCAGGACCACGCGGCCGTCGAGCCGCCGCGTGCCCAGGAGCCATCCCGCGCCGGCGACCAGCGCCGACCAGACGAGCGTGCCCGTCCGCACGTCGATCCCCGGCCGGCCAGTCGGGGCCGCGGCGACGGCCGCCCCCAGGCAGGCCAGGCCGGCGAGGGCCAGGCCGGCGACCGCCCCGGTCTCGCGGCGGCGCACGCGATCGATCAGGTCGGGGCCGACGGTCGCCGCGAGCAGCGCCGTGGCCAGGGCCAGCAGCGGCATGAAGCGAAACATCCAGCGGAAGGGCGGCACGTCGGGCAGCGAGCAGAGGATCACCGCCAGGCCCGCGAGGACGACGAGGTCCATGGAGCGGCGCAAGCCGCGGGGCGAGCCGCAGGCCGCGGCGATGACCACGACCACGGGCACCGTGCCGAGCGAGAGCAGCTGCCCCTGCAGTTCGCCGGAGTGATGCCCGGCGAACGGATAGATGGCCGCCAGCCAGTCGCGGGGGTGGAGCTGAAACACGTCGGCCGCGGAGATCGCCTCCCGCGACACCATCCGCCAGCCCCAGGTGGAGTATTCCAGCAGCATCATCCACGCCGGCGCCGAGAGCGCCAGGCCGATCACGCCGGCGACGAGGCCGGCGACCGCCGGCCAGAGTGTCCGCCGGCTTGCCGTGAAGCGGGCGACGACCACGCAGTGGACGACGAAGGCCATGAGCGCCGTGAAGTTCCAGCCTGCCGTGATGAGCAGGGCGAGGATGCCGGCGGCGAGGAGCGACGCCGCCACCCGCTTCCGCCACTCTGCGGCACCGCAGGCCTGCTCGAGGGCCCACCAGTACCAGGGCAGCCAGGCCGCGCTTTGCACCACCACCCACCAGGCCGGCGCGATGCCGAAGAGATAGCCGTTGGCGGCCAGGCAGCAGCCGGCGAAGAAAGCCTGCGGCACCGCCAGCCCGCGCAGCCGCGACAGCGCCCAGGTGCCGGTGAGCATCACGGCGAAGCACCATTCGATCCACGCCAGCGACAGCCAGTGGGGCGGGATCGGCAGCCGGGCCGCCGCCCACGCGAACGCGAGCAGCGGCGGGTGGAAGAATGCCGAGCCGTACTCGCCGGCGATGCCGGCAGCCAGCCACGAGTATTCGGAGACGAGCGGCAGTTCGCCGCGGCCGATCTGCCGGCCCATCTCCACGAGCGCTGGAAATCCCAGCTGGTTGTCGTCGGCGATCATGTCGCCCGGTTTGGCCGCCAGCACCGCCAGCATGCAGGCAAGCTGGCAGAGCAGCAGACCGACGCAGCCGAGCGCGTCGCGGCCCAGGGCAGCCCGACCGAGCCGGCCGCGCGCCGTCCACGCGGAGGCGGCCAGGACCGCCGGCAGGACGAGCCACGACAGATCCGCGGGCCCGGCGCCAAGGAGCGCACAAAACGTCGGCACTGCGAGCTGGAGCCAGGTCATGGGTGAGAAGCGGCGAGGGGAAGGAAGACCAGCCTGATCTTCGTGGTGATGCATCGGGCGACGCAACGGTTTTCGAGCAATGCTGGCCGTGTCAGGGGCTTCCCGCGGCCCGCACCGACCCCCCCGTGCGAGCTACTAGCCCAGGGCGGGCTGCTCGGCTCCGGCCAGAGGGCCGCCGCACCGCTCCTTGCGAAGTCGCAAGCGTGCCGCCCGCACAGAACCACCCGGTTGACGCCCGCGTAAGAAGCCATTAGTATCAATCGAGTGGGGCGTGATTCTCTGATCCGGTTTTCCGCGATCAGGGGTCCGCGGCCGTGGCTGCCAATACGTTTTCCGAAAGGTCGGCAGGTACGGATCGGATCGGGGAGAATAGCCTCACGCTTGTTTTGAACGGGGACTTTCATCGTTTCTTTTCTCTCATGCCCAAATGGGTGGAGGATTGTCATGACGCTTTCCAAGAATCGCCGGGGCTTCACCCTGGTGGAACTGCTGGTGGTCATCGCGATCATCGGCACGCTGGTCGGCCTGCTTCTGCCGGCCGTCCAGTCGGCTCGTGAAGCTGCTCGTCGCAGCGCCTGCAGTAACAACATGAAGCAGCTCGGCCTGACGCTGCTCAACTTCGAGAGCACGCGGAAGCGGCTCCCGGCGGCGACCGATCGCACGACGGCGGGCAACGCCGTCGCGGCCGGCTCGTACAGCTGGGTTGCCTTTGTCCTACCGTTCCTGGAAGAGACCAACCTCTACAACACGATCTCCGGATCGACGAGCCGGTTCTCGACGCCGTTCTCGGCGGTGGCGGGCATCGAACCCCAGGTAAGGACGTCGCTGAACCAGCTTGTCTGCCCGTCGTTCGCTGAAGACAAGGCGGCGGCCGTCGTCGCGGGTGG
>JBIJCD010000417.1:0-3415 GCA_044344895.1 Pirellulales bacterium
CATCGTGTCCTCCGATTCGTCGGATCCGCCGCGGCCAGCCAGTGCTGCCGTCCGGCACCGACTTCCGCTCCTGCACGCTGAACGACACCATATATGATGCTCCATCCGTGGTCGACACGTCGCGGTGGCTGCAGAGCCTTCACCCACACCGGCAGGAAGCTTCACCATGCGTCTCGACGGCAAGGTCGTCCTCGTCACCGGCAGCGCCACCGGCATCGGTCGGGCGATCGCCGTACGGTGCGCGGCCGAGGGGGCCCGCCTCGTGGTGCACGGCCTCGAGGCCGATCTCGTAGCCGAGGTTGTCGCAATACTGGGGCCTGACCGGGCCGTCGGCCACGTCGAGGAACTCGCAGCGGACGGCTGCCCGGGCCGGCTCGTCGATCTGGCCGTGTCACGGTTCGGCAGACTCGACGCGGTCGTGAACAACGCGGCGATCGTCGCCACGGGCGACATCCACACGACCGACGAGGCCGGCTTCCACCGGATCGTGACGGTGAACACGCTCGTGCCGCTCCTGCTCATTCAGGCGGCGCTGCCGCACCTGCGGGCGATGCGGGGCTGCGTGCTCAACATCGGCAGCGTCAACGCCCACGGCGGCGAGCCGAACCTCCTGGCCTACAGCATCTCCAAGGGCGGGCTGATGACGCTCACTCGTAACCTCGGTGACGTGCTCATGCGGGAGGAAGGCGTTCGCGTGAACCAGATCAACCCCGGCTGGGTGCTCACCGAGAACGAGGTCCTTCGCAAGCGGGAGCAGGGGCTGCCCGACGGCTGGACGGTCCGCCTGCCTCGCGAGACGTCGCCAACCGGCCGGCTGCTCGCGCCCGACGAGCTGGCGGCAGCAGCGGTCTTCTGGCTGGCGGACGAATCGGGACCGGTCAGCGGCCAGGTGGTCGACCTCGAACAGGATCCCGCCGTCGGCCGCAACCTGCCGAAGACGATCGTCGACCAGCCGCCGGCGCGGCCGTGACCCGCGGCGATGCCTTCAGCGGCCCGCGGCTTGCGGCGAAGCCGCGGCGTCCGCCGGTACCGGCTCGAACATGATCGTGCGTAGCCAGACCTCGCCGCCGTGGTCGGTGAGCATGAGCCGCCCCCGCGGGTTAACGCCAAAACCCTCCCGCTCCCCGAACTTGCTCTCGGCGACGCGGCGGTTCCACTCCGCGTCGCCCACCGTGGCTTCCACCGCCAGCCGGCCGTTGAGCCAGTGCTCGATGCGCTCGCCCCGCACCACGATCCGCGCCGAGTTCCACTCGCCGGCCGGCTTCGGCCTGCAGTCTGGGGCGGGCTCGTAGAGACCGTAGAGGCTGCCGGCCCGCTGCCGCGGCGCGACCGGCTGCCGCACGCCGTCGTCGTCGAGGAATTGGTACTCGCAGCCAAGCTGCCTGTCGCCGTACCGCCGCACGCGGTACTTGAGTCCGCCGTTGGCCCCGGCCGTGATCCTCCATTCGAACGAGAGCGTGAAATCGCCGAACTCGGCGGCGGTGACGATCGTGTGGTTGGACCGCGGGCCGCCGCCGGCGCGCTTTGCAGCCGGCACCAAGTGCATCACTCCTTCGACGATCTCCCAGCCGGCGGTGACCGGCCCGCCATTGAGTGTCCGCCAAGCGGCGAACCCGTCGGCGTCGAAAGGATTCTCCGCGGCCCTGCCCGCGTCGACCATGCACAGCGCGAGCATCGTCGCCAGCACCGCCCGCATTTGCCCGGAGTGCACGTTGTCCAATCGTTCCACGCGATCCATGCCCCGCCGCTGACACTGGCTCGGGAGGAGTCCACCGATCGCTCTCTCCCCTCTTGAGGTCGAGTATAACGGTGCGAGTCAGCCACAAAACGTTTGCCCGTCGCCCATCGAGGCCAGCCATGAAGGTGTCTTCAACTCCGCTTCCGCGAATCTACCGGCCCCGGCGGTTTGTGGTCTGGATCGCGATCGCGATCGCGGGAAGCGGCCCGGCCGCCAATGCCCGGCCAGCGGGCCGATCACGCGAGCTGCCGTCGCTCGCGCCCGCTGCGGCCGCCGTGCGGCACGAGGACCGCGTCTACGGCAGGACGCCGCAGGGCGAACTGTCGCTTCACTTCTCGCTGCCTGCAGACTGGAAGCCGACCGACCGCCGCCCTGCGATTGTCTTCTTCTTCGGCGGCGGCTGGTCGCAGGGCAGCTACACGCAGTTCGTGCCGCAGGCCGATTACTTCGCCTCCCGCGGGATGGTCGCCGCCAGCGCCGACTACCGGATTGCCTCGATCCACCGCACCACCCCGGACAAATGCGTCGAGGATGCCAAGGCCGCCGTCCGCTGGCTGCGGCAGAACGCCGCCGACTGGGGCATCGACCCCAGCCGGATCGTGGCGGCCGGCGGGTCGGCCGGCGGGCACCTCGCCGCCTGCACCGCTCTGGTGCCGGGCTTCGAGCCCGCCGACGACCCGGTGTCGTCCCGGCCGGATGCGCTCGTGCTCTTCAATCCGGCGCTCAACATCGACGAGCTCGCCCGCAACCGGCAGGTCCCCACCTCGCTCGGCATGGAGGTGATCGAGGCGATCACGCCCAACCGGTTCGTGGCGGCCGGCGCACCACCGGCGATCATGTTCTTCGGTACCGACGACCCGCTCGTGGCCGGCGCCGAGCGGTATCTCGAGAAGGCTGGGCCTCTTGGCGTGCGGGCCGAACTCTGGATGGCCGCCGGCCAGCGGCATGCCTTTTTCAACCGCCCGCCCTGGATCCAGGTCACAGCCCGGCAGGCCGATGACTTTCTCCGGTCGCTCGGCTACCTCGAGGGAGAGCCGACAGTCGCACTACCCCCGAGCTCTCCCGCGCTCGCCCGACGGACCGCCGCCGGAGCCAAGCCATGACCACGTCACCAGCCCGCAGCAACGCGTCGCCCGCGGCGCCACGGCTGGCCGCGTTTCCCAAGGCGTTCATGCATGCTCTCTGCAAAGACGGCAGCATGACGGTCTCGGAGTGGATCCGGCTGGCCGCGCCGCTGGGCATCGACGGCCTCGAGTGGTATGCGGGCTTCCTGGAGATGGCCGACGAGGCCAACTGGCCCCGCTTCCGCCGCGAGGTCGAGGCGCACGGCATGACGATCCCGATGATGTGCTGCTCCCCCGACTTCACGCATCCCGACGCCGCCTTCCGAGACCGGGAGATCGCCAAGCAGAAGCGGTGGATCGACATGACGGCCGCGCTCGGCGGCTCCTTCTGCCGCGTGCTCTCCGGCCAGCGGCGACCCGAGCTTTCGATCGACGAGGGCGTGCGGCTGGCCGCGGAGTCGATCGAAGCCTGTCTGCCGCACGCCGAGGCCCGCGGCATCACGCTCGTCATCGAGAACCACTACAAGGACGACTTCTGGGAATACCCCGAGTTTGCCCAGAAGATGGCTGTCTTCTGCCGGCTGGTCGACCGCATCCACCATCCGCGGTTCGG
>JBIJCD010000272.1:0-5386 GCA_044344895.1 Pirellulales bacterium
CTGCTCCTGATCCAGCGGGGTATCACCGAGTCGATGGAGCGGTTCATGGCGGTCAAGACGTCGGTTGGCCTCGGCATGGCGGTGACCGCGGGACTGGTCATGTTCCTCTTCGGCCTCGACCACTGGCTCCTCTGGGCATCCCTGTTCTTCATCGCCAACTACGTCACCTACATCGGCAGCATGGCCGCCTGCGTGCCGCCGATCCTCCTCGCCTTCGTCGACCTGCCGAGCACGACGGCGGCGGCCGTGCTCGCGGCACTGCTGGTGCTCAACCGGATGCTGTGGATCGACTTCATCGAGATCCGCATGTCGGGCAAGCAGCTCAACCTCGACCCGACGCTGCTGTTCCTCTGGCTCGCCTACTGGGGCTGGCAGTGGGGCGTACTCGGGCTGCTGCTGGCCTACCCGATGATGGCGGCGGTCAAGACGGTGCTGTCGCACGTGAAGGGCGGCGAGGGCTGGGCGGTGCTGCTCAGCGACGAGTGACGTCGACGACACGCAGCGCGGGCCTGCGGTTGCGCACGGGGCTGTCCGTGCCCCGTCGCCGGACGTTCGCTTCGGCCATCCTGGCCTCCGCTCACTCGAAGCTGACTGCGCTCCGGCATCCATGCCTGCGCTTGTCAGCTACGCCGGCTCTCGGGGCACGGGCAGCCCCTGGATGTGCGTGCTGTGCGCTCTCGCGGCATCGTCCTTGCGGACTTGACGAGCCGCGCACGCCTGCCGTGTCAGCCGCCGCTCGGATTAGCCGTCGGGCAGGAGGGAAGCAGCCCGGTCCACGAGGCGAGGTGCCGGCGGGCCTCGGCGTCGGCCCGGGCGGGGTCGCCAGAGCGAATCGCCGCGAGCAGGTCGCGGTGGCCGGCCACGGTCTGGTCGCGGGTGTCGTGGTTGATCGCCTCGCGGTGGACCTGCATTTGCGCAAGCCAGAGCTCCACCTGGCTCTCGAGCACGTTCCAGCACATCAACAGCCGCCGGTTGCCGGTCGCCTGCACGATCCCCGCGTGGAACTGCGTGTCGAGGTGCGACACCTCGGCCAGCGTGGCCGCCCGCGCCGTGGCCGCGATGTTGGTGTCGAGCTTGTCGAGCAGGTCCGGGGTGCCGTGCCGCGCAGCCAGCGCCGCCGCCAGTGGGTCGATGGCGGTGCGCACATCGAGGATCTCCTGCAGGTCTGCGGGCGTGAGCGTGGGCACGCGGGTGCGGCCGCGGGCGTCGAACTCGACCATACCGCGGAGCTCCAACTCGATGAGCGCTTCGCGGATCGGCGCCCGGCTCACGCCGAGCTTCGCGGCGAGCGCGGGCTCTGAAAGGGCGGCGCCGGCGGGCAGGTCGCCCGAGACGATCGCGCGGGAGAGTTCCACGCGAATGTCGCGGGGCAGGGTGGCGCGGCGGAGGCGATTGAGCGGCATCGGGTGGCTTTCGGCGGGTGATTGGGACGGGATCGAGCGAAAAACATGCAGATTTGCAGGGAGATACAGCCGACGATACCATAAGTGTCGACAGTCGACAAAATTCTTTGCAGCCCTGCTGCAGCTGATTTCAAGTCGTGTGGTCGAGGTCGATCCCGCGCGCGGCGGCGATCGACGCCGAGATGCTCTCGCTGGACCCGTCGCATGCTCCGCTGGCCTACATTCTTCGCCGTCGCGTGCGCGGGAGCGGCCACGCTCGCCGCCGATCCCGCCAGCGATGCCGACCGGCATTTCACGGAGAAGGTGCTGCCGGTCCTCGCCGCGCGGTGCTTCGAGTGCCACGCCCATGCGGGCGAGATCGAAGGGGGACTGTCCCTCGACTCACGGAGCGGCTGGGAAGAGGGGGGCGATTCCGGTCCGGCTGTCGTGCCGGGCAAGCCAGCCGAGAGCCTGCTCGTGAAGGCGATCCGCTACGCCGATGCGGCGCTCGCGATGCCTCCCACCGGAAAACTTCCCGCCGCCGAGATCGAGATCATCGAGCAGTGGGTGGCGATGGGCGCCCCCGATCCGCGGCAGGGCGGGGCGGTGGCGAAGAAGCAGGGCATCGACATCGAGGCCGGTCGAAAGCACTGGGCGTTTCAGCCGGTGCGCGATCCGGCCCCGCCTGCCGTCGCCGACGCCGCCTGGCCGCTCGATGCGATCGACCGGTTCGTACTGGCACGGCTCGAGCAGGAAGGGCTGCGGCCCGCGGCCGACGCCGAGCGGCATGCGTGGTTGCGCCGTGTGAGCTACGACCTCGCCGGCCTGCCGCCGACACCCGCCGAGATCACCGCCTTCATCACGGACTCAAGCCCGCAGGCCCACGAACGCGTGGTCGATCGGCTCCTTGCATCGAAGGCGTTCGGCGAGCGGTGGGCGCGGCACTGGCTCGACCTCACCGGCTACGCCGACCAGATGGGCACGAGCAACGGGGTCTTCGCCGAGCACGCTTGGCGCTACCGCGATTACCTGGTCGCGGCGTTCAATGCCGACAAGCCGTTCGACCGGTTCGTCCGCGAGCAGATCGCCGGCGACCTGCTCCCCTGGTCGGACCCCGAGAAACGGGCGGAAAACCTCGTCGCCACCGGCTTCCTCGTCGTAGGCGACACGGAGATCGTCAACGTCGACAAGCTAAAGCTCGACCTCGACGTGGTCGACCAGCAGGTCACGAAGGTCGGCACGGCCTTCCTCGGCATGACGCTCGGCTGCGTGCGGTGCCACGACCACAAGTTCGACCCGATCGGCCTCGAAGACTATTACGGCATGGCCGGTGTCTTCCGCAGCACGAGCTCCGTCCACAAGATTCCGATCGGCGTCTGGAGCCGCACCAACGACGTCGAGCTGCCGGAGACCGAGCGGCAGATCGCCGCCCGGCTCGTCGCGGAGCAGCGGCACCAGCAGCAGCTCGCCGGCTACAGGGCCGACAAGGAGCGGCTCGAGAAGCGCAAGCAGGAGGTCGCGGCGCTCCTGAAGGAGGCGGCGAAGGACGCCGCAGAGCCGGTCCGCAAGGAGCTCGAACGGGAGGAGAAGGAGCTCGCCGAAGACATCAAGAAGACGGCGGGCTTGATCGAGCATGCGGAGTTCTTCGCGCCGCGGCCGCCGCGGGCGTTCGGCGTGCGGGAGGCGGAGCAGCCGGGCGACATGCGGATCACCGTCCGCGGCAATCCGAAGGCACTGGGACCGGTCGTGCCGCGGGGCGTCTTGCGGGTGGCGTCGTGGTCGGCGCCGCCGCCGATGCCCGCGACGGCCAGCGGCCGGCTCGAGCTCGCCGACTGGATCGCCGATCCGCTCAATCCGCTCACGGCGCGGGTGGCCGTCAACCGCGTCTGGCAGAAGCTCTTTGGCGAGGGGATCGTGCGGTCGGTCGACTATTTCGGCGTCCGCGGCGACGAGCCCACGCATCCAGAACTGCTCGATCGGCTGGCGACCGACTTCGTCCGCGATGGCTGGTCGCAGAAGCGGCTCATCCGCAGGCTCGTGCTCTCGCACACCTATCGGATGGGCACCGGCCAGGATGCCGCCGCAGCCGCCAAGGATCCCGACAACCGGTCGCTCTGGCGGATGAACCGCCGCCGGCTCGACGCCGAGGCGATCCGCGACGGCGTGCTGCTCGTCTCGGGCCGGCTGGTCGACTCCGACGGCGGCCCGGCGCTGCCGCTGGAGATGCGGGAGAACGCCGACAACCTGGCGAACAAGGTGAATCCACCCTCCTTCGCGCTGCGCCGGTTCCGGCCGGAGCAGGAGTTCGAGCGAACCATCTATATGCCGATCGTCCGCGTGGGCTCCCAGCCCGCCTCCGCCCGGCTGCGGGAGATCTTCGACTTCACGCCGCCGGCCCAGTTTTCCGGCCGGCGGCCGCAGACCGTCGTGCCGACGCAGTCGCTCTGGCTGCTCAACGACCCGTTCCTGCGGAGCCGTGCGGCCGACCTCGCCCGGCTCGTCGTCGCCGCCGCGGGGGATCGCCGCGGCCGGCTCGAGTGGCTGTGGCTGCGGGCACTCTCACGGCCGATCACGGCCGCCGAGGCGGGCGAGGCGGAGGCGTTTCTCGACCGGCTTGCGCCGCTGCTTGCCGAGTCGAAACAGGCCGAGCAGGACGCCTGGATCGAGCTGTGCCTGTCGCTCTTCGAGTCGAACGAATTCCTGCACGAGATGTGATCGGCCCGTTTCGCACCCAGACTTTCAGAGTTCAAGAATTTCGGAGGATCCCATGCGATACACCACCTCGCTGCCTCGCCGCCAGTGGCTCCGGCAGTCCTGCTGCGGCTTCGGGGGGCTCGCGCTCGCCGATCTGCTTGCGGCGGATGTGGCGAGGGCGGCGACGTCGCCGGCCGTGGCGCGGGTTGGCGGCCCGGCGGCCCGGGCCAAGCGGGTGATCTTCCTGTTCATGGGTGGCGGGCCCTCGCAGCCCGATCTCTTCGATCCGAAGGACCTGCTGCGCCGCAAGCACGGCGAGTCGATCGCCCCGCCGGTCGATCCGACGCTCGAGACGGTGGGCACCGACAAGTTTCTCGCACTCGCTCCGATTGCGCCCGTCCGCCCGCGGGGCCAGTCGGGCACGATGATCTCCGATCTCATGCCGCACCTGGCGGAGATCGCCGACGACCTCTGCCTGCTCAAGGCCGTGCGGGCCGACAACAACCAGCACGCCCCGGCCACGCTCCAGTTCCACACCGGCACCCAGACGGAGGTGCGGCCGTCGATGGGCGCCTGGATCGACTACGGCCTTGGCACCGAAAACCACGACCTTCCCGGCTTCGTGACGATCCATCCCGACGCCGACGTGCGGACCTACGGCTCGGCCTTCCTGCCGGCCAGGCACCAGGGCACGAAGCTGGTCGTGCCGACGAACCCCGGCCAGTCGCCGATCGACAACCTCCGCGATCCGGCCGGCCGGCCGGCGGTGCAGCGGGCGCGGCTCGACTTCGTGCAGCGGATGAACCAGCGGCTGCTGGAGCAGTCACAGGCCGACGCCTCGATGCAGGGGATGATCGAGTCTATGGAGCTGGCGTTTCGGATGCAGACGCGGGCTCCGGAGTTCGTCGACCTCTCGGGCGAGTCGCAGGCCACGCTCGATCTCTACGGCGTGGGCGACAAGGACGCCGACAAGAACGCCCGGGCCTGTCTGCTCGCGCGGCGGCTCTCGGAGGCGGGCGTGCGGTTCGTGCAGGTGTCGATGGGCGGCTGGGACCACCATGGCAACATCCGTGAGAACCTGCCCAAGAGCTGCCGCGAGACCGACCGGCCGGTGGCGGCGCTGGTGAAAGACCTGAAGGCCCGCGGCCTGCTCGACGACACGCTCGTGGTCTGGTCGGGCGAGTTCGGCCGCACCCCGTGGAGCCAGGACCTCTCGGGCACGGCGCCGATCGACAAGCACGGCCGAGAGCACCAGCCGGAGAGCTTCTGCAGCTGGATGGCGGGCGGTGGTGTGCGGCCGGGCTTCACCT